>JAVBKF010000103.1:0-33464 GCA_031554215.1 Caryophanales bacterium | reverse complement strand
GATTTAGAAAAGGCGTTTGACAGCAGAGCTGGAAAAGCAATACAAGATAGATTAGAAGAAATCAATACGAGGATAGGGGCTGATTATCAGATGAGATATGACGAAGTAGCGGATAGTATAGATGCGAGAAATAGGATGTTTGGCAATTAAATTACAATGCTTTGTGTAGTCGGGTGATGACTATAACGGAGCCTTTTTTTATTTCCGCAGAAATGCGGATCAGCAAAAGCTGAAAGGTTTTGAATAACCCTCGGAGGGCGCATCTTTACGAAGTAAAGTATAAGAAGTACTATATGAAGTTTTTTTTGTCATGAAATGAAAGAAAAAAAGTGATTTCCACGAACCTTGTGTATGGAAAATGTCGAAGCTAGTTATCACAGTAATTTTTACAGCAAAAAAGAAGGCTAATCCCCCCGGAAACCGCATGAAATAAGGCTCAGTTCAATTTGTTGCAAATAAAATATGAACCAGTATATGATGGGCTTAAATGGAATGTTGTTCAATATACTCTACAGTGAGCAAGGGGTTTTGCAGGGGAAACCTGTACATACTTTTTTGTCAATATCCATTATCTAATTCATACCACATTCTAAGGGGGAAGTATTTGTGAAACAATTCACAAAGTTAATGGCTATCATGATTGCATTATTTATGGTAATGGCAATCGCAACTGCTTGTGGGTCAACAGAAACAAGTTCAGATGGTAAAAAGAGTAGTGGTAAAGTAGATATTGGTATTGTGTTACCAACTAAAGATGAACCGCGTTGGACGCAGGATGAGACGCGTTTCAAAGCGGCACTGAAAGATACTGATTACAAAGCTGAAATCCTTTTCTCACAAGGTGATTCAGCAAAAGAAAAATCAAATGTGGATGCACTAATTGCCAAAGGGATTAAGGTATTAATCATTTGTCCTCAAGATGGTGCAGCAGCGGGAGCAGCGGTAGAAGCAGCGCATAATGCTGGTGTCAAAGTCATTTCGTATGACCGCTTAATCACAAAAACAGATGCAGTCGATTATTATGTTTCTTTTGACAGTGTCTCTGTTGGTGCGGCACAAGCACAATATTTAGTAGACCACGCATCAGGCATGGCTGGGCAGCCGCTGTACCTATATGCTGGGGCAGCAACTGATAACAATGCGTTCCTTTTCTTTGAGGGTGCATGGTCAGTATTGCAACCAAAGATTGCCGATGGCACATTCAAAGTAGCCAATTCATCTGAAGCGATTGCGCTGAAGGATAAAAAAGAATTAACACGTGATGAGCTGGGTAAAATCATTGGTCAGGTGACAACGAACTGGGATTTCAATGCCGCGAAATCAAAAGCGGATTCAAACTTAACAGCAGCAACTGCTGATGATAAAGGTGATGTACTTGTATTAGCACCGAATGACGGAACTGCTCGTTCCATCGCAGATGTCTTCAAGGCAGATTCAAGTATAATGTCATACTTTATCTCAGGTCAAGACGCTGAAAAAGCATCCGTTCAATATATTCTTGATGATAAACAGTCAATGACTGTCTTCAAAGATGTTCGTGTCTTGGTAAAAGATGCAATTGCTTCGGCAGTAAGCGTTCTTGAAGATAAAGAGCCAACAACGACAGGTATGTCTGATAACGGCAAAAAGGATGTTAAGACAATCGAATCGCCAATTGTCACTGTCGATAAAGATAATGTGCAGATGGAGCTCATTGATTCTGGCTACTATAAAGCATCAGAGTTCACTGGGTTAAAATAACCGTTTTACTAAAGGCTTGCTGGTAAAACAGTGATGGATGGGTCGCTGGTCAATCATAGGCGTTGGTAATTAAGTGATGAGCATAATGGGGTGAGGAATGGTGGTGAGAGCAATTTCATCACCATTTTTGCCTAGATGGCGGTTAGTATGTGTGGTATCTGCTGAAAGTTAAAGCGACTATTTACTCTCCTAACTTGGGGAAGGAGTACATCATGATGACCGAAATTATTTTAGAAATGAAGCAAATTTCTAAAACGTTTACTGGTGTGAAAGCACTGGCGAGTGTTAATTTTAAAGTGAAAAAAGGGGAAATTCATTGTCTCGTTGGTGAAAACGGTGCTGGGAAATCGACGTTGATGAAAGTACTGAGTGGTGTTTATCCGTATGGTAGATATGACGGTGATATTGTCCTTAATGGAACTGTTCAGAAATTTTCAACGATTAGTGATAGCCGAAAAGCAGGTATTGCGGTTATTTATCAAGAACTATCACTCTTTCCTGATTTAACGGTTTATGAAAATATTTTTATTGGCAATGAGCTGACCAAAGGTTTATCTGTTAACTGGAACGAGACAATTACGCAGGCAATTCAGGCACTTGAGAAGGTAAAACTTGATGTAAATCCAGCAACAAAGATTCGGGAGCTGGGTGTTGGTAAGCAGCAATTAATTGAGATTGCCAAAGCACTCAGTAAGGAAGTCGATCTGCTAATTTTGGACGAGCCAACGGCGGCACTGAATGAAGATGATAGTGAAAATTTACTTTTCCTGCTCGGTGAACTGAAAGCGCAAGGGATTACGTGTATCATGATTTCCCACAAGTTGAAAGAAGTGATTGCGGTTGCTGATACAGTGACTGTTTTACGTGATGGGAAAGCGATTTGTTCTTTGGATAAAGCGATGGGTGAGATCAATGAACACGCGATTATTAAACAGATGGTTGGTCGTGAAATTGATGACATTTTTCCGAAGCGGCATAGACCCGAGTTTGGTGATAAGTCGCTTGAGCTCAAAGGGTGGCATGTATATGACCCGAAACTTGGTCGTGAAGTGATTAAGAATGTTAATCTTCATGTGCGAAGGGGCGAGATTATTGGCATCGCAGGTCTGATGGGATCTGGTAGGACTGAGCTGGCACAGAGCGTTTTTGGCAATCCGAAAAAATGTAAAGTCACGGGTTCCTTGCTAGTGGGGGGTCAGAAACAGTCATTCCATCATCCAAAAGCGGCAATCAAGGCAGGGATTGCTTATGTGAGTGAGGATCGTAAAGGCGATGGATTGATTCTGATTCAAGATATCAAGAAAAATATCTCGATTACCAATTTATCGGAAATATCGCGTGCCAATGTCATCAATCAAAATGAAGAGGTGACGATTGCCAATCGCTATCTGAAATCAATGAATATCAAAGCAAATTCAATTGCCCAAGTGGTTGGCAACTTAAGTGGTGGTAATCAGCAGAAGGTATCGCTCAGTAAATGGCTATTTACAAGCCCTCAAGTGCTGATTCTCGATGAACCGACACGTGGTATTGATGTTGGGGCAAAGTTTGAGATTTACACCATCATGAATCAACTAGTTGAACAGGGGATGAGCATTATCATGATTTCCTCGGAACTTCCTGAGGTGCTTGGGATGAGTGACCGGGTGTATGTGATGGCAGGTGGACGAATCACAGGGGAATTATCAGGCGATGAGGCGACGCAGGAAAGTGTGATTGCACTGGCAACGATTTAAGCGAATGCAACAATGAAAAGGTTGGTTTCTACGATGTAGCAATGCTAGCGAGGGGGAAGTATCGTGCGTTTTGTTGAAGAAGTCAGTACATTGCTTAGAAAGAATATTCGTGAGTATGGGATGTATATCGCCCTTGTTGTGATTATGATTTACTTTTCGTTTTCGACAGATGGCTTATTCATGTCATCGCGTAATCTCAGTAATTTAATTGATATGACAGGGTATACAGCGGTACTAGCTGTTGGGATGACGCTTGTCATAGTCATCCGCCATATTGATTTATCGGTTGGGTTTGTTGCTGGATTTACTGGTGCCGTTGCAGCCATTCTAATGACGAAGCATGGGTTTCCTGTCTGGGCGGCTATTGTTGCTGTGCTGATTCTCGGTGCTGTGATTGGTCTCATCAATGGTTTCTTCGTGGCGCAGCTCATGATACCATCATTCGTTGTTTCGCTTGCGGGTATGTTGATTTTCAGAGGGTTACTACTGCTTGCCACAGTGGAAACAGGGACGATTATTGTTCCTAATGAGAGTTTCAAGGCGATTGGGAATGGCTATATACCAAGTCTGGCGATTTGGAACGGCCTTCATGTCCTCACACTCATCATCGGTGCGCTCGCGGTCGTATACTTTATCGCAACGGATATCCGGACGCGTACCAACAATTTGAAGTATGGATTTGAAGTACTATCTATTCCGCTAACTGCTGTTAAACTGCTATTTATTTCAGCGGTGATTGGCTACGTATTTTACATTCTATCGGGATTTAATGGTCTCTCGTGGACAGCGGTGATTGTGATTGCAGTTGTGATGCTGTTTCATTTCATCACAACAAAGACACCACTTGGTCGCCATATCTATGCAGTAGGTGGCAATCCAGAAGCGGCGCAGCTAAGCGGGATTAGCGTGAAGAAAATCACTTATATTGTATTCGGGACGATGAGTATGCTTGCGGCTTTGGCGGGGATTCTCTACACTGCACGTCTCAGTTCAGCATCACCGCAAGCAGGCAATATGTTTGAACTGGATGCGATTGCCGCCGCATACGTAGGTGGTGTTTCGGCAGCTGGTGGCGTTGGGAAAATCACTGGGTCCATCGTCGGCGCCTTTGTGATGGCCTCATTGACCAGCGGGATGAATCTGATGAACATTGATATCTCCTACCAATACATCATCAGAGGCTCCGTGCTTGTACTGGCTGTTGTCTTCGATGTAATGACCCGAAACAGAGCAAAATAAGTACGGATAGGTAGCGTTGCATACTATTTTCTGAATTGTAGCATGGCGTCATTGCAAAATTTTCTGTAACGCTACCGGCTCATTTATTCATAAAAAGGGAAAAAGGTCCCCGAATGGAGACCTTTCTGATATCAATATAACTTGTTAGTGTATGCCTAGCTAAACTGTTTTTAACATCAGTTCCTGTTCGGCTAAGAAGGTACAAATGATTGTTATCCCCTTTTTTCCCATTCCATGTAACTGCAATAGTTCCTTTTCACTGTGTGCAATTAGCTGCTCCACTGTTGTAATTCCTGCGTTGTCTAGTGCTCTAGTGGCCGGTTTAGAGAGTTTTTCGTGCAGCGTATCCATCGACATCATAAATGCCCCTTTCCTTATACAATACATGGTTTAAAGCTGTTTGACTGCCTCGCGAAACGCTTCTAGAGAAATACCGAAAACCATTAATCTCCGATGTAGTTGTTTCCCATTAGCATAACCAATCTTCAGTAGCGCGCCAAGACGCTCGCGTTTTTCCCGTGCGCCAGCCCCGGCTGTTAATCCTAACTGCTGTAGTTCAGCAATTGTGACAATTTCAGGGTGTGATTCCTGCATCAAATGGGCATCCTTCAGTGCTTCCTGAATATCCTTACGCGAAGCGTGTTCAACACCAAGTCCCTTCCCGCGCTTCGGGAGCGCTTTATGTTTCGGTAAGAAGGCATGCATGCAATCTGGAACAGCATCGGCAATGATCTGACGAATTCTTTCCCCAGGGAAATCTGGATCAGTAAAAATGATCACACCACGTGTGCTTTGTGCTAATCTTACTTTCTCAATCGTTTCGTTATTCACGGCAGAGCCATTGGTTTCAATTGTATCCGCATCAACTGCTAGTTTAATCGCCACCGTATCATCTTTTCCTTCGACAACAATAATTTCTCGTAATTTCATCAATCTCACACTGCTTTCAATCTGCTATTAATCGGTCAGTACTCCTCTGTTAGTTTATCATAAATAAGTCGTAGTTAGCATTTCGTAAGGATCTTTTTAACTGTAAAAGGCTAGGGGAAGGCTGGAAAATTGTCTGCTTAGAATAAATATGCTCGTCTGCTAAATGGGTTTCGGAAGTGGAGTAGCTTATAGTCATCAACGGGTGCTGGATGCTTGCGCTTAATCTATACAAGAATAGTGCCCCATTTCAATCGATGAAATGGGGCACTATCTGGCACATGAACCGATACAAATGACCAGAGTGTTTGGCGATAATGTTAAGGCTTTGTGACAGAGTTCGTAACAAGTATTTTTCTGCCGAATTACGGTAGTTTATCGATAGAAAACATGCTAGAGTATTTACTGGATAAGAGTTTCTATTATTATGCAGTCCATAAATTAAGAAGTGTTCAATCGGCTATAAGTGGTTTTGTGTACAGTTTTTCGTTCGATATGAAGATGTTCCTTGAATAGTAACAATTTACTAAATCGGTTCGGATAATTGTTCGCAAATTCATTTGTGCGCTACCAAGGCACTTTTTAGAAAAGAGGTTTTTTTTGATGGAAATAAAATTTTGGCTTGAATTTCTTGTAGTAGCTGGTTGTATTTATGCTGGTGCACAAATGGGCGGAATTGGTCTAGGTGTAATGGGGGGGATTGGTGTCGCCATACTTGTCTTTGTATTTGGTCTAACCCCTATGTCTCCACCGATTGATGTTATGCTAATGATTTTGGCTGTTATCACTGCGGCCAGTGTTATGCAGGCTTGTGGGGGGATGGAGTATCTAGTCCATCTTGCGGAGAAAGGACTCAGGCGATATCCGAAAGCGATCACCTTTGTTGCGCCAATTATCACCTACTTCTTCACATTTTTTGCAGGGACAGGGCATGTTGCTTATTCAGTACTACCTGTTATCGCGGAAGTATCTCGTGAAACAGGTGTACGCCCTGAGCGCCCAATGTCGGTAGCCGTAATCGCTTCGCAACAAGCCATCACTGCTAGTCCTATCTCAGCTGCAACTGTTGCTTTGTTAGCACTTTTAGAAGCAGACTTTGGTGTCACGCTTGGGGACATTATGATGATTTGCATACCCGCAACCTTTACTGGTGTCATGGTAGCAGCGCTCTATTCAAGCAGAATGGGAAAAGAGTTATCAGAAGACCCTGATTACCTAGCACGTCTTGAAGCTGGACTCGCGCCAATTAGAAAAGATAAGAAATCATATGTAGCGAACAACGCTGCCAAAGGATCAGTCATTATTTTCTTAATCGGTGTTATCCTTGTTGTCGTTTTAGGCATGTTCTCAGAGATTCTTCCGACATGGACCACGCAAGTGATTGAGGATGACCAAGTGGTTGAGAAACTTGTCACAATGCCGATGGCTACAGTCATCGAAGTGACAATGTTGTCAGTGGCAGCGCTGATGATACTGTTTTGTAAACCAAAAATGGATGACATCGCCAGTGGCAGTGTATTTAAAGCTGGTGCGACTGCAGTCGTTGCAATCTTCGGTATTGCTTGGATGGGCGATACTTTCTTCCAAGGGAACCTTCCGTTAATCGAAGATGCCATTGGCGGGGTCGTCACAGATTTCCCTTGGTTATTCGCAGTTGCACTATTTATTATGTCAATCTTGTTGTACAGTCAAGCGGCAACTGTTCGTACACTGATGCCACTCGGAATTTCGCTTGGGATTTCTCCGGCACTTCTCATAGGGATGTTCCCGGCAGTGAATGGTTAC
This sequence comes from Caryophanales bacterium, assembly GCA_031554215.1. Lineage (GTDB taxonomy): Bacteria > Bacillota > Bacilli > JARBTR01 > JARBTR01 > JAVBKE01. Next base: position 26,037 of record JAVBKF010000103.1, on the reverse strand, counting down.
TTCTTCATTCCAAACTACCCAACTGTTGTTGCGGCTATCAACTTTGACCAGACGGGCACAACAGGGATTGGTAAATATGTATTGAACCATAGTTTCATGATTCCTGGATTGATTTCAACCACAGTGGCGATTATCGTCGGGGTGATCATTGGTTCCTTTGTACTTTAAGTAAAAATATCAACCCGTATGCGCAATGGATTGGTCCCAATTGTGATGAACAAATGATTGTAATTGTACAATCTTTATTTTTGTAATCAATGTGTTCAATGTAGTGTTACAATAAGAAAAAAGTATCCCCCTGGGATTGGTACAGTCAAGAATACAATTGCTGGGGAAAAGGTCTTTTTGAAGGAATTCGCATGATGTCGCCTAAGTTCACTGCACGTATTCGTGAGTGACATCGCTCTAGTGCAGAGTACACTATACTTTGGCGTGCCTGCGTGGGAAGAAGAATACAGTGAAATATTCTGGACTGACGATAATAGAGTAGTGTGGGGACTACTGTTCCAGAAGCGCCCTAGATAAAATAAAAATTAATGGAGGCTATCAATAAAATGGCTAATGAATTTCGTATTGAGAAAGATTTTTTAGGAGAAAAACAGATTCCAATTAATGCTTATTATGGTGTACAAACAATGAGAGCAGTTGAAAATTTTCCGATCACTGGTTACCATTTAGATGAGTCACTCATTAAATCAATGGCCATTGTCAAGAAAGCATCTGCGCTTTCAAATGCAGAAATCGGTCAATTAGATTCAAAAATAGCGAAGGCAATTGTAGCAGCAGCCGATGAAATCATTGCAGGTAAACATTACGAACAATTCATTGTCGATCCGATTCAGGGCGGAGCAGGAACCTCAATCAATATGAATGCAAACGAAGTGTTAGCCAATCGTGGTTTAGAACTTCTTGGAGAAGAAAAAGGAAACTACAAAGTGATTAGCCCAAATACACATGTCAATATGGCGCAGTCAACAAATGATGCTTTTCCGACAGCAATCCACCTATCAACATTGATGAGACTCGAAGAGTTACTAGGCGCAATGGACAAACTGTATGCAGAGTTTATCAATAAATCACTAGAATTTGACGATGTTATCAAAATGGGCCGAACACATTTGCAAGATGCGGTGCCGATTCGTTTAGGACAAGAATTCAAGGCTTATGCCGATGTATTAAAAAGAGATATTTTCCGAATCAAGAACACTCGGAATCATTTGTTTGATGTGAATATGGGGGCCACTGCTGTTGGAACAGGTCTTAATGCAGAGGTTGACTATATCAATAAGACAGTTGAATTCCTAGCTGAGTTTATGGACATGCCAATCAAAGGCTGCGCTAACTTAGTTGATGGTACACAAAATACGGATATCTATATTGAAGTGTCGAGCACACTCAAAATCTGTATGCTCAATATGTCTAAAGTGGCAAATGATTTAAGAATGATGGCATCAGGGCCAAGATGTGGACTAGGAGAAATCAATCTCCCATCACGTCAACCGGGATCATCAATCATGCCAGGAAAAGTAAACCCAGTAATGGCTGAAGTACTCAATCAATCAGCGTTCCAAGTGGTTGGTAATGACTTAACGATTAGTATGGCTTCAGAAGCTGGCCAATTTGAACTCAACGTAATGGAGCCAGTTATCAGTTTCAACTTATTGCAATCCATTAAAATCATGACAAATGTATTCAATGCATTTAGAGAACATTGCCTCGCGGGTATTACTGCTAATAAAGAAAAATGCGAAGACTATGTCAACAATAGCGTTGGCATTATCACTGCGATTAACCCACATGTAGGCTATGAAGCTGCAGCAGTCGTAGCGAGAGAAGCTGTAAGCTCTGGAAGATCAGTCCGTGAGATTGTTCTCGAAAAGGGACTACTCACAAGTGCTGAGCTTGATGTCATTCTAAACAATCAAGAAATGACACACCCTGGAATCGCAGGAAAAGAAATTATGATGGCTAAGAAGTAATCACTTATCATAAAACAAAAATCACGTGCTTAGCGCGTGATTTTTGTTTTATAGTGCGAAAAACGATTTGACTTTAATTAAAGTGATACCACGCAGAAATAATTGCCTTAGAGTATAGCAAACACCATGCGGTCCTTGCCGTTAATATCTTGCACTATGCGGACATCTGATTCAGGAAAGCGCGTATGTAACAAGGTTGAAACAGCTTCCCCTTGGTCAGCACCAATCTCAAAGCCGACAATCGCCCCATCAGCAAGTACCAAAGGTAATTTTGCGGTCATCTCTCGGTAAAAGTCGAGACCATCCTCGCCTCCGAATAATGCAAGTTCAGGCTCGTAATCTATGACAACATCTTGCAGTGTATCGCGGTCTCCTGTGCGGATGTATGGTGGATTTGACAACAAGACATCGACACGAACACCACGTGCGATCAGCGGGTCAAGTAAATTTCCCTGCAGAAAATCAACTTGGGTTGCACCAAGCTTCAATGCGTTTTCTTTAGCAGTTTGTAATGCTTCATTTGAAATGTCCACTGCGTAAACATGATGAGCCGCCAGCTCTAGTTGTAAAGTGATCGCAAGTATTCCGCTACCAGTACCGATATCTGCGGCAATCAAATCTAATTTCCTAGGAAATAATTGCTTAAGCAATATTCCGGCATGGTAAATGAGTTCCTCTGTCTCAGGGCGCGGAATCAACACATGCTTATTAACAAGAAAATCCCTGCCGTAGAAACATTCACTACCGATCATGTGCTGGATTGGCACCCCGTGAATGGCGTGTTGTTCGACAGCCGTTTTAAACTGCGCGAAAACAGTCGTTGACAGTTCATCTCGCAGTTGCGCCAATAACTGTGCGCGCGAGACATCGAGATAGTGCAACAGTAACAGTTCGCCCGCGTTTTCGTCTCGGTTATGCTCATGCATGAAAGAAGAAGCCCATGCAAGCGCTTCTCCAATGAGTAGAGGTCTATCTTGCTGATTTAATTTGGACATATCAGCCAGTTACTCCTCGCTATTTAATCTTTTTGTCTGGTCATCCAGTGTTAGCGCATCAATAATCTCATCTAATTTCCCCTCAAGGATAATATCAAGCTTTTGTAAAGTAAGCCCAATGCGATGATCAGTTACACGATTTTGTGGGTAATTATATGTGCGAATACGTTCAGAGCGATCACCAGTTCCAACAGCTGACTTTCGGTTCTGATCATATTCATCTTGCGCTTCTCGTTGCTTTACTTCATAGATTCTGGCACGGAGGACTTTGAGCGCTTTGTCTTTATTTTTAATTTGAGACTTTTCATCCTGACATGTTGCGACAATACCAGTAGGCATATGAGTTACACGAACTGCTGATGCTGTCGTATTAACGGACTGACCACCAGCACCAGAAGAGCAAAACGTATCGACACGGATATCTTTGTCGTGAATTTCAAGCTCAAATTCTTCAGCTTCAGGCAAACAAGCAACTGTAGCAGTAGATGTGTGGATTCGTCCACTTGATTCTGTCTCTGGGACACGTTGGACACGATGTGCACCATTTTCAAACTTCAATTTTGAATAAGCGCCGTCGCCACTGATCATAATGACGATTTCCTTGAAACCACCAAGCCCAGTCGCATTAGTGTCCATAACCTCAGTTCGCCAGCCCTTTGCTTCAGCGTAACGACTATACATCCGGTACAAATTTCCAGCAAAGATTGCTGCCTCATCGCCACCGGCTGCGCCACGGATTTCCATGATGACGTTTTTGCTATCATTTGGATCCTTTGGCACAAGTAATAAACGAATTTTTTCCTCTAAATCCGCTAGTTTAGCCGTTAAAGCATCAAACTCTTCCTTCACCATCTCGCGCATGTCGGAATCAAGTTTCTCATCAAGCATCGCCTTTGTGTCTTTGTGCTCTTCTCTTGCTTCCTTGAATTCTCGGTATGTGGCAACGGTTTCCTGAATATGTGATTGCTCTTTAGAATAAGCCATTAACTTCTTCGGGTCATTGACAATCTCAGGGTCGCTAAGTAACTCATTTAATCTTTCGTAGCGGTCTTCTACCGCCTGCAATTTATCTATCATGTTAATCCCCTCAACCTATTGTTGTCGATCTAACCGACTTTATACAAGTACAATTGTCGTGTGCTAGTTGTTATTTGTCTTTCCCTCGGAAACTTCTACCTGGATGTTCAGCGCTGATACCTTCCCCGGGACTTCATGATGATGGCGACATCTTGCTTCATAGGACTCCGAGGCACCTACAAGGATAATGGAACTATCAAACGGTGCTGGTTTCCCGTCGATGAGACGTTGTGAGCACCAAGACGGTGCACCACAAACATGGCAAACAGCTTGCAACTTCGTCACGGACTCTGAGAGTGCCATCAGTGCTGGAACAGAACCGAAAGGCATACCACGAAAATCAAGATCAAGTCCTGCAACAATCACCCGGTAGCCTTTGTTAGCAAGCTGTGTAACAACCTCAACAATATCCTGATCGAAAAATTGCACCTCATCAATTGCAATTAAATCTGTCTCAAATGTGATGTGTTTAAAAATATCAATTGAATGAGATAGCGGAATCGCGTTCACTTGTGTGCCATTGTGAGAGCAAACATGTTCCTCGCTAAACCGGTTATCAATTGCTGGCTTAAAAACAGCAATCTGCTGTTTAGCAAACTGGGCGCGACGAATACGCCTGATTAATTCTTCCGACTTCCCGGAAAACATACTGCCGCAAATTAATTCAATCCAACCTGTTTGCTTCATTACGTACATCATCTTACACCGAACCTTTATATAGTATTATTTAATCCTATATCATTATATAGAATTGTCCTAATAAAAAAAAGAGAACAGTGTTAAATATTTTTGGTTTCTTTTTGCAATGTAAGTGCGGACCTTTGTTTTGTCATACTAAATCCAAACGCCACTCCTACTTAGCATTGCATTTACTTCGTCACATCACGAAAGAGAAAAGTGGTAGTAATTGGAAACCTATCTGTATTGCAATGTCCAAATGGCTTTGGTATAATGAATTAGTTAAAAGCCCATGTTTGGGTATACTCTGTTTCAGATGATTCAGGGCGGAAGGAGATGAAAGAGATGAGAGAAGCAATTCATCCGAATTATAAGACTGCCAAGGTAACTTGTGCATGTGGCAATGAATTTGAGACTGGTTCTGTAGAAGAAACTTTACGTGTTGAGGTTTGTAACGAATGTCACCCGTTCTACACAGGACGTCAAAAGTTTGCATCTGCTGATGGCCGAGTTGAACGTTTCAATAAGAAATACGGAATTAAATAAGATTGATGAAATTTGAGGCTGCTAAGGGATACTTAGCAGCCTGTTGTATTTTCTACAGTAAATTCTTTATGACGATGTCAACCAAAAATACTTCATTTCTTTCTTGGTGTCAGTTTTTATTGACCCAAGATCTACTCTAACAAATAGTCATTGATCAAACGTAGTTTGCAGCTATTCTCATATGTGTTTGATCAATGTTCGCTATTTAGCCAGAGCGTTAGAAAGTTATTTTCAGTTGTTTAAGATGTTACCAGTTTATATAATCTCCACCGTTCGCTCTCTTCTGCATGAACTTGGTATTGAACAATTGAGCAACGTGTAGCTGTTTCCCCGCCAGCAATATCCACAGCTTTACCTGAGTTTACATTGACAATATTATAGCAGTTGCTTCCAGAGATATAACGAAGATCAAATTGCTGCGCCACTGTATTATTTGGTGCGAACAGTTGCAACTTTGCCCAATCATTTCTAGAACCGCCTTCTACATCAAGGTATTTTCCACTACTGACAAAACAGAAGCCATACTTATCTCCCACCTTTTCCAAACGCCATGCTTTGCATACATGAGGCGTACTATTCGGTTCTGCTAATTGAAGAACACCTGTCCGGTCCACATTAGCTCGCTCATAGACACCCATGACCTTTCCTGATTTAACATTGACAATTTGGTAAGTGGCGCCAACTTCTAGAGGAGTTGCTTTGACGGAATATTGATTAAGATCAGCTTCTCTGCTGGCACAAATGTCATAAAAAGCGTTTTCTAATTCAGTTTTTCGTGTAGCATTAGAACAAAATTCCCAAATTGCAATGTATTTAGACGCCCCTGAAATGCCAAGATCTTCTTTTCTGTTGATAGAAGTATTCCAGCTGGTTAGTAGGCTAGCAATCGTTGAGTAACTTAGTTTTCCACCAATGTCAACATTACCACCAGTTGAAAAAGCAGTGATTTTTGAATCCGTAACGATACTTTCCTGAATTTTGGTTATGTTGGTGCTGGCGCTACCAGATGCATAGGCACAAGCAGCATCAATTGCAATTTTCAAATCCTTTGACTCTACGAGTCCTTTACTTTCGGAAGTTGCGTTTATTTCAATTCTTCCCCCGATTCCGCAACTTGCTATCATATGCGTACCGTATTTACTGAAGATGGCTTTTGCTGATTTTCTTTCGTCATCAATGTCCTTTAGCACATTGTTATTGATTAGTGGTTTCAGGTCATTTGCATCTGCGTGATTCGAGTTTAAATTGTGTGTAAATTTAACGATCTCGGTGATACCTTTGTAATACTGCGAGTTAACGGTCGCTTCACTACTTTCTCCATATTTAGCGCTGATACCACCTGAAAAGAATGGGACCATTTTTCCAGTTCTGACTTCTGCATTCACTTCTAATGATTTCGCAATCTTTGTCATGCTCTCTGACGCGATAGATATCGCTTTCACTTGACTAAAGGGTTTAATTTGGATGACCGATTCTGCACTACTGTCACCTTTCTGATAAGCTTCTTTCTTTAAAATGCTAGACTTGATTGAACTAGCATCAAGTCCAGATGCATTAATTAAGTCAACCATGTTTCCAATAAAAGTTGTTTCAGAGATATCGTTTGAACTTACGGTCAGTAAATCAATCTCATTGGGTTGAAACGGTACAACCTTTACATTTAATAATTGAGCATTTTTGTTCAAAACTTTCACTCTCCATTCAAAGTTTAATAGTAATACAATTGTATTATAACCTTAATAAACCAGATATCCTATACAAATCCAATTGCAAAGATGTTGTTTTTAGTATTCCAAATCACATCCGGGCTAACAAGCTTTTGACGAAAGTACGTTTTCAACTGTACAGTTTTTTGATTTAGTGGCTACGATTGCAGTTGTTTCCAAATTGATGAGCTTAGAATATTACACGATACACGTAACCGGCTATTGCACCGAATCGCTACGGTAAGCAGTTCAATCTAATACGACAATGGATATGAATAGTGGAAAGTTCACAAATTCGACGTATGAAGATTTGTTTCATGCTTAAAAAGAATATTGTTTAAGGGGAATTAAAGTAAGTTGTGAATACCGTGATAGAAATTGGTCTGTAATAGACTGTATTTCACAAGAGGGTACAGCTTTTCTTAAAGATAGAAAGAGTAATCATTGTTTCATAGTCAAGTGTTTCCATATTTTCAAATAGCCAAGTTAGACTAGCTTAAATAGCAGACTTACCTAGGGTTATCCTTCTCTTCGATTTTCGCGATATTGCCAGTAGCCAATTAGAACGTCAACTTTTGCTGAACAAAACACACGGACACAATTCGATAAACATCAAGTTCAACAAGGAAATTGGATAGAGAATTAGGGTACGTTTGCTGATTTAGCAAATATCGAATTTTATTTGTCGAAGTACCTTTTCGCGGTAGAGATTTTGGCGTATTTTTTAGATGTAAGAATTTTGGAAGGGTAAAAAATAGGGGGGATTGAATTGCTTTATTTAATCTATTTGTACGCAAAGTTTCACCAGCTTTTCTATGCTGATTTACCACCAATTAATAGTGTGAAAAATGATGATGTGGAGTTGTTAATCAGTTGAAGAAAATAGGCAGTATTATTCGTAGTCAGCGTATGAACAAACATATTTCACAAACTGAGCTTGCTACTCTCTTAGGCTGTTCTCAAGTGAAGGTTAGCAGAATAGAAAGAGGCACATCTGGTGTTAATCACGACTTATTGGCGAAACTGAGTTATTATTTAGGGCTTCGGCTGCCTCAGCCAACGGGCTATCCACTATTAAATCAAACATCAGCTCTCTTTATTAATCAAGTAGAAAATTTACTGGCTAACTATCGCTACGATGAACTTCACCGAGTGCTAAGTAGACCTGATACGCAAGAATTATTGCAATTTCCGTTCATGCAGAAAATTTATTTTCGTTTAAAGGGACTCACTGAGTATCACCGCTCAAGCTCGTTCATTAGTGCAGTAACTCATTTTACAACCTCTCTCTCGTTACCTGTTTTTTCTGAATTTGACAAATATTTTGATGCGGAAACCTATAATGCATATGCCAATTGTTTAGCGGAAATAGGTCAACCAGCTCAGGCAAAAAAATTTTACCAAAAAAGTTTGGCAGTCATTGACACGATTCATCCAGTGGAAAGTGGTAATATTCGCGTGCGAGCGTTACTAAATTTGTCAAAATTGATGCGTAAGGAGCGGGACACTTTACTTGCACAGCGGTACCTCGATGAAGCAATGGCAATCAATAAAAAGAAAAAGCGTCATTACCTGATGTGCTATCTATATTATCAACAGGTGATGATTGCAAACGATTGCAATGATCTAGCACTTTGCAAGTGGGGATTACAGAATTCAATGTTGTTCTCGCATGCCAGTCACTTCTCAGGCATGAGTGAATACGAGTTGGCGATGAACTGCGTACTCCAAATGAACCAACAAGACATATGGGAATACAATGATGTGCGTCTCTCTGAGTGTAGTAATGCGCAGATATTCCATTTATATGGTCAACTCTAATTGCAAAGCTTGGAGGTCTAAACGGCGATTCTGATTCATAGACTTGTACAAAATGAGCCGCGCTTTCACGGTCATCCTTTTAGAGGGCTTACGAAATGCGACAATGAAGTGAGGGGACGAGTTAGTGGACTTCAATTTAAATGACAATCATCTTTCTTCGCAAAGGGTGAGTGAAGGGTCGCATGACATCATCATGCGGGGGCGGAAATTACTGGATATTTCAGGTGTAAAACTGGTGGAAAGCTTCGATAATGAAGAGTTTTTACTGGAGACAGTCATGGGGTACCTTGCAATCCGTGGGGAGAACCTGCAAATGAAAAACCTTGACGTAGACCGTGGTATTGTTTCGATTCAAGGTAAGGTGTCAGATATATCATATCTTGACAATCATGCGAAAAGCGGCGATAAATCAAAAGGATTTATTAGCAAGTTATTCAAATGACGTTATCTACACAGTTTCTGACGCTACTTTCAATGATAGGAATGGGATTTTCTTTCGCAGCTAGCTTTGATACCTATAATCGTTTTTTACATAGGGCAACACGTGGGAAGGTGCTTGTCTTTATCAACGATATGCTATTTTGGTGTATAGAAGCCGTTGTCCTATTTTGGGTGTTGTTCCAAGTGAACGATGGTGAGGTGCGATTTTATTTGCTGCTAGCTCTTGCTTGTGGGTTTGCGGCCTACCAGTCACTATTTAAACATCTTTACTTGAAATGTCTTGAAATAGGCATCGGTTTGTTCATTCGGCTAGCCAAATTGACAAAGAAACTATTTTTGTTGTTTCTAGTTCGCCCAGTACGTTCGTTGATCCTATTTTGTCTACAAATCATTCTTGCTTTTGGGACATTGCTTTTTTTCTTATTAAAATCAATCTTTACTATTGCCAAAGGTATACTAAAGGCTGTATTATTTATAGTAAGTATCCCTATAAAACCAATCGTCTGGATTCTTAGTGTAGCCTGGGGCCTATTGCCAAGGAGACTAACCTGGAATATTGAAGCAGTTTTGATTAGAACATGGGGGAAATGTACGTTTTATTTTCATAAAGCATACAGATTCATAAAGCGATTGAAGGCAAAGTAGGAGCATTTTATGAGGAAAAATCAAGCGAAGTTGACTACGATGAAATCGGATTTCGTCAGTCTCGAAGATGAAAAGAGAATGAAAAGAGAGAAGAAGCGAAAAGCATTAAGCCGTCGACTAGTTGTCATCATGGTTTTATTTTTGGTTTCCTTATCTAGTGTTATCTATTTGAAAGTCTCCAAAGAAAAAGCCTACAATGAGAAAGTAGCACAACGTCAACAACTTGAAGCGGATTACGAAGCGCTTAAAGAGCAAGAAACTGAATTAAATCAAGAAATTGTTAACTTAAATAGTGAAGAATATATTGGCAAATTGGCGCGCGAAGAGTACTACCTGTCAAAGCCCGGGGAAACCATTTTCACAATCCCAGATGAAGCGGCAGCAGGTGCAGAAATAGAAGAAAAAAATAAGTCAGTTAGTGACTGACGCAGAAATAACGTATTGGATTTATATAGATGTATATCTATTTAAAAATAAATACTCATTTTTGATTAACGGAGGACATTGGTTTTTATGGCAATTGAAGTTGGTAGTAAGGTACAGGGTAAGGTATCCGGCATTACAAAGTTTGGGGCATTTATTGACCTACCTGAGGGTATGACAGGTCTCGTTCATATCAGTGAGATTGCAGAAAACTATGTGAGCGACATCAACGAGCATTTGAAGGTTGGGGAACAAGTTCTTGTGAAAGTTCTGAATGTTGATCCGACTGGGAAAATTGGACTTTCAATTCGGAAGGCAGTGGAGACTACTGAGCGACCATATCGTTCTAATTCACGTCCTAACAATTCAAAGCCAAGCTTTAATGCAAAGCAACAGCAGCAACAGCAACCCGAATCTTTTGATCAGAAAATGAGTCGTTTTTTAAAGGATAGTGAAGATCGACTAACATCTCTAAAACGGAGTACCGAAACTAAACGCGGTGGTCGTGGCGGCAGAAGAGGGTAATTTTTTGCACAGAGAGATTAATCCAATGGCTGAACCTAATCAAAGTGATCCAATTTGGGTCATTTTGATTTTGGTGTAGCCTTTTTAGAATATGTTCAAGAAGGTTATTTAATAGAAATTAGTTGATCCTTCCGCACGTTAGAGCCGAGATCTGCTGATAAGAAAAGTCATAACAATAGCCTAAGGGAATTGTGCTTGCCACCTTCCCCGGCTACTTTTATGACTTTTTCGTTTGTCTGAATAGAGCACTCTCAATTAAGCGTAACTGGTATCATGTCAGGTCTAAGTGCCTGTATGTGATTAGCTTCGATAGAGAATCTTAATAATGTGGTCCATAAGCATACTTAGCATCGCCAAAAGCTAAGATTGGAAAGAAAATAAACGGTAGAAAGAAAAGACCAAATGAGAAGCCAGTTCCTTTACCAAAAGCCTTAGCAAGATTAATGCACAGCATGACGTAGACAACAAACCCTGCTATTGGAATAATTAAGATGATTAAATACCACCATTCCATTCGCGCAATTTTCAATTCGATATAGATATTGTAGATCGGAATAAGTGCTGCCCAGCCAGGTTGCCCAGCCTTTTTGTTGATTTTCCACATTGCGAACAACATAAATAGTGCAAATGCGGCGGCAAGTATCAAGAATCCAATACCTAGCCCCGCTAAAATATCTTTTGCAGATTCAGTAAAATCAATATACATACTTTCGCCTCCTTAATCAAGTATTTGTTTGCATTTATCAGAATGGGAAAGCAGCTACCAAGAAAACAGGTGCAACCTTCCTTGAGATTCACTCCTAACATTCATTTTTCGCCAAAAATAGTGATTGAATGCATGCAATATTATGACAAATTTCATGAACTTACCAAATTATAATAAAAGGTGATTTAGCAAGCGCTTAGAAACGAAGCGTCTCGTAGAACAACGAATGTGACGAAGTCACACCGAGTTGTTTTACGAAAAAGCGTAGTTTCTGCTTGCGGACGCCCGATAATAAAAGGTGATTTAGCAAGCGCTGAGAAACGAAGCGTCTCGTAGAAGAACGAATGTGACGAAGTCCTACCGAGTGGGTCTACGAAAAAGCGTAGTTTCTGCTTGCGGACGCCCGGCCACGAAAGCCTATTCAAAGCAATTCAATCATCAAGAGATAGTTGGTTATGGTAAGGGGGAATCACTATGTTGGGATTTGAGCGTTCATATGGTGAGGCAGTGCCTGAAGGAGTGATGATGCAGTTAAAAGCAAAATACCTTTCCTTCGTTGATAAACAAGTGAAGAATATTACAGATTATCTTGTTGTGCAAGGATATTTACTTGTTGGTATAGGTTTTCTACTAGGACGAGCCGAAATTCTATCGAAATTTATGCCATTTGCATTGGCGTACTTCGCAGCGGTACTACTGGTGCGGAGAACGAGAGCGCCACATGTATTAATAGGACTGATGCTTGGTGCTGCCACTGTGGGCTGGCGAGAGGTAGCGTTTATATTTGTAGCAGCAACTATTTTTGTATTGCTTAACCGGATTTATAGTGCTGTAGGTGATCAGAGGAGGGCAAAGCTAGTAGGTGGATACGTTTTTGCTACTCACTTTACGGTGCGAATCATTGAGCGGTATATGTTCTCATCTAGCGCGGATATCTCTGACTTCCTCGTGGTAACCATAGAGGCCTCATTGGCACTAGTACTCACACTCATGTTTATTCAGTGTATTCCTCTTTTTTCATTTAAAAGGAGAGCGACACATCTCAAAACGGAGGAAGTGATTAGTTTAGCCATTTTGGTGTCTTCGATTCTGACGGGTACAGTTGGCTGGCAATTTCTTGACATCTCATTTGGTAATGTACTGAGTCGTTATTTAGTCCTTATTTTTGCAGCGATGTGTGGTGCTTCAATTGGAACGACGGTCGGTGTTGTGACCGGACTTGTTTTTAGTTTGTCTAATTTATCCAGCTTGTACCAAATCAGTTTGCTTGCTTTTGCGGGTCTACTTGGTGGTTTGTTGAAGGACGGTAAACGATTAGGTGTCAGTCTCGGTTTGGTTATCGCAACGATATTGGTTGGACTTTACGCAGATGGGAAACAAAACTTGCTCATTAGTTTATATGAGACAAGTGTCGCGACTATGCTATTTTTTCTAACACCACAAGTATTTATGCAGATGCTGGCAAGGGCGATTCCGGGGACGGAGGAGTACAATGTTGAGCAACAAAAGTATGTGCGAAAAGTACGTGATGTTACAGCGAATCGTGTCAATCAATTCTCGGATGTATTTCAAGCGTTGTCACATAGCTTTTCAAATATTACAACACCGCCAAAAGAGGCAGTGACTTCACAGGAAATAGATTTATTCTTTAGCAAAGTCACAGAGAAATCATGCCAAAGTTGCTTTAAGAAGACTCAATGTTGGGGAAAAAATTTCGATGAGACCTACTCAAAAATGAAAGGGCTCATGGCTGATTTGCAGGAAGATCCAACGCAGATTCCATCTCAGACAAAGACTGACTGGAAGCGGTTTTGTGTTAAGTTTGACCGCGTAACTGAGTCAATGAACCAGGAGCTTACGACCTATGTGGCAAATCAGAAGTTGAAGAAACAGGTGCAAGAAAGTAGAAAGCTGGTTGCTGAGCAATTGCAAGGTGTTTCAAAGGTAATGGAGGATTTTGCGATCGAGATTCAGAAAGACCGTAATAATTTGCAGGCGCAAGAGGATCAGATTTTTGCGATGTTGAATAGTTTTGGGATTGATATTGAGCAAATTGATATTTTCTCGCTTGAAGAAAGAAGTATTGATATTGAAATGGCGATTTCTGATCCGGAAAGCTTACCAATCGGTGAGAAATTAATTGCGCCAATGCTATCGGAGATTCTGGGTGAATATGTTCAATTGCAAACTGGGGAAACTGGGGAGCAAACATACGGCAGTACCCGTCTTGTCTTCCGTTCAGCAAAGAAGTTTCGTGTTGAAGCTGGTGTTGCTCATGCAGCTAAGGGCGGCGGGCTGATATCGGGTGATAGTTATACAATGATTGATATTGGAAAGGGCAAGCATGCGATTGCTATCAGCGACGGGATGGGAAATGGTGCAAGAGCACATGCGGAGAGTACGGAGACGCTGCAACTTTTACAAAAAATTCTTGCTTCCGGGATTGAGGAGAAAGTGGCTATTCGCTCGATTAATTCGATTCTCTCGCTCAGAACAACTGATGAAGTTTTCTCAACGCTTGACCTTGCGATGATTGATCTGCAGGATGGCCGAACAAAATTCTTGAAAATTGGTTCGACGCCGAGTTTCATTCGTCGTGAAAACCATGTGCGAAAGATTCAAGGCAACAACTTGCCAATCGGAATTGTGAAAGAATTTGATGTAGATGTGATTCAAGAGCAACTACTTGAAGGTGATTTGCTGATTATGATGAGTGATGGGATATTTGAAGGACCTAAATTTGTTGAGAATTATGAGGTGTGGATGCACCGGAAAATCCGTGATTTGAAAACATTTGATCCACAAAGTGTGGCTGACCTCATCTTAGAAGAAGTGGTACGGACAAGCTCAGGAGAGATCGCAGATGATATGACTGTTGTTGTTGCTTTAATCAAAGCCAATGTGCCTAAGTGGTCGAATATTAAGGCGGAAAGTAAAAGCGCAAGTAAGAAAAGACAGTTTGCCTAATAATTTGTTTTTCTTATTTCTCGGCGTCTTGTTCATTTTTCGCCAGTACTACCTGTTTGAGCCCCTAGTATTCCTACTGAAATTGGGTAGAAATGCTAGGGTTTTTTTGTTTGGTGTTAGGCTTAATTTTATAAATTTAAATAAAAAAATAATCTATTTTGTCATAATTTATCGATATTTTCTTTGGCACTAGTAGCTGTAATTTATATCATTTTTGAGGAATTTGATTGAAAATTCCAGATAAATAAAGGGTTGTCGGATAATTATCAAGAAGAGATGGGGAGAAGAAATGAAAAAGTTTTTAGGATTAGTCATGATTTTGTTTTAAGCAGTAGGTCTTGTTAGTTGTAGAGATTCTGATGCGAAAGAGTCAGAGAAAAAGGTGGAAACAAAGTCACTCACAAGTTGCGATGAGGTTGTAGAGTTTACTGTTCCTAGGTCTTTGGCTGAAAGTGAAGAAACGAATGAAACAACTACACTGATGGGTACTAGTAAGGATGGAAAAGAGTACTTACTAGTTATTAGTGTTGGTGCGGCTGGCCAAATGCCATTAGATGAGGTGTTCACTACGAGCGTAGCCAACCTTATAGCAGGTGGTGATACGGTTAGTGATATTGGAGAGATGGATGTAGATGGTGTACCAGTGAAGACTGCACAAACGACTTCTGAAGGCGAGCTATTTGAAATCGGTCTGTTTGAAGCAGGAGGTTCAGTGTACATGGTAATGGCAGGTTCAGCTCTGGAAGAAAATGTCGATGAAGCTGGCATGAAGAAGATTGTTAAGGGTATGAAATTCAAGTAGTCTAGTTGTGCTGTACAAAGGGACAAATAAACCGATAAGCACGAACCAATCTAAGTGGATGGTTGATTCGTGCTTTTTTTGCGCTGGGAGGAGGCTAATTCAATAGAAAATTGTCCATTAGTACCGCTGTTACTGACTTGTATAGTGTTTAGCAAAGGCGTGTTCAGCAGTCAGTTCAGAGCGTCACACCTCGTGAATCGGAATCAACGAGGTCTTCTTTGCTGTTGTCCAAACTATATTTAGAATAGGAATTATTCATTTTTGATAAGGGGTGCGCGATGAATTGTGAGAACTGTGATCATTCACTACATGAGCAGGATCAATACTGTTCGGCATGTGGGAAAAAAGTGCAACAGAATGAACATCAATCAACGCTAGTAAACGAGCATTTAGGCAAATCTGGGTTCAAGAAACTATTTTTAAGATTAATGATTGTCTCCTTTAGTATTAGTGCACTGATGGGGATTATCGTTTTCATCATTGGAGATTTTGGTGAGCTTGAGGGACAAATATTGATGACTACGGCTTCCTTTGGTTTGTACACGCTAGCTGGACTTTGTTGTTCGATTCTTTATGATAAAAACCGCCATAAAACTATTTCGGCAACTGGCATGATAGTCAGCTTTCTAAGTTTTGTTTTTACAACCCTATTTATTTGGGAAGTGTTTGGGTATGAAATTGACTTGCCTTGGCGTGTGCTCCTGACGGCGGTAATCACTTCATTTACATTTGCTCATGCCTGCTTAATTCTTTTGACAATACCGAAAACATTGCATGTGGCATTGGTTCGGAAAGCAACTTTGCTACTGATCGCACTTGTTGGTTTGTTATTGCTGTACCCTGTCTATGCGGATGGGACTGATTCAGCAATCTATTTTCGCCTCCTTGGCATTGTCGTGATTCTGGATGCATTAGGAACAATTGTAACGCCAATTGCTAATCGGACTTAAGTAGAAGTGGTTGTAATTTGTTGAAAAGAGTCATTTGTGCCAGTTATACAGGGGTGACTTTTGTTTTCATCATCAAAATAGTAACAAAGACTGACAATGTTTCGCTGAAGCAACTTGTAAGCAGTGGAAATGGATAATTCGTATTTTTCTATCCGCGTATAATTCCTGTACCTGTCGGCGAAAATGGAACATCAGGTTAAAGGGAGGCGTTTAGATGCAAGCACCAACGATAAAGCAAATTTTACTCATTACAGACGGATGTTCAAACAAAGGTGAAGATCCTACTCATGTAGCAGCAATTGCATGTGACATGGGGATCACTGTCAATGTCATCGGTGTACTAGATCAGGATGAAATAGATGACAAGGGAATGAAGGAAATAGAGAATATCTCGCGGGCAGGAGGCGGGATTGAGCAAATTGTCTATGCTGAGAAGTTATCGCAGACAGTGCAGATGGTGACGCGTCAGGCAATGACGCAGACCATTCAAGGCGTCGTCAATAAGCAGCTGCAACAGATTTTCGGTAAAACGACAGCCATAGAAGATTTATCACCTGAAAAGCGTGGTGAGGTTATGGAAGTGGTTGAAGACCTTGGCGAAATGGCACGGATGGAGATTCTTGTGTTAATTGACACGAGTGCAAGTATGAGTCATAAACTGCCAACAGTGAAGGAAGCGCTATTTGATTTGTCGATTAGCCTGAATTCGAGAACAGGACATAATCTCTATTCAATTTTTAGCTTCCCAGGGAAACGAAAGGATGTTGAAATGGTGCTAGACTGGACGGAACGGCTAGATTCTTTAGCGAGTGTTTTTGCGAAACTAGAGATGGGCGGTTTCACTCCAACTGGTCCTGCAATGAGAGAGGCGATTAAGCAATTCGCTACCATGCATCAATCAAAGAGGTCAACCACTAATGAATCCTTCTACGAAGAAACCATTTAGTATCCCGGCCGGCACTATCGTGGCTGGTAAATGGCATAAAAATAATTATTTGATTAGTAGCGAGCTTGGACGCGGTGCAAATGGGACCGTTTATTTGGCGAAAAGCATATTTGGAACAACGGCGCTTAAGTTTAGTGAGGACAGCACGGTGGTGGCTTCAGAAGTCAATGTTCTGAAGTCCCTATCCACTGCAGCGCCAGCACAATCACCGATATTTCCACAGGCCGGGGGTACTCTTGGGCCTTCTTTGTTAGATGTCGATGATTTTGAACATTCGGGTGGAATCGTTCCTTTCTATGCAATGGAGTATATCCAAGGAGCTGCTTTCCTTGATTATGTCGGTAAGAATGGTGCCGTGACGGTCATTCCACTGATAATCGAGCTATTAACCAATCTGGCACAATTGCATCAGGCGGGCTGGATATTTGGTGATTTAAAACCCGACAACATGATTGTAACGCGGACTAATCAATTGCGCTGTATTGATGTTGGGGGTACAACAAAGGCCGGACGGGCCATTAAGGAGTTTACTGACTATTTTGATCGTGGTTACTGGGGGATGGGAGACCGGAAAGCAGATCCCCAATATGATTTGTTTGCAGTTGCGATGATCATGATCAATGCATTTCAGGGACGGAGGCAGCAAAAGAAAGCTGGCGGTATAGGGCAAATACAAGAAATGATTCATTACCATCCTGAAACGCAAGGGGTAAACACAATCTTAATGAAGGCAGTCACAGGTGACTACCATTCAGCCCTCGAAATGAAGTGCGATTTATTGGCTATAGACGATGCTCCGAGGAAAACTGTGAAACCATCGCCGGTGCAACAAACTGTTCATACGCATAAGAATACAATCGAAGCTGCATTTCTAATGATGCTTGCACTAGCGGTGTATCTATTTTTCAAATTGTTTACATAGTGGCGGAGGGACCTTAGGGTTTTGGTATGAGTATTGCTGTTTTTTGTAAAAGGAGATGGTTTATTGGGTTATTCTGACGGTATTTCATTCGTTTTTTGTTGAATACTGTTATAATAAGTGTTAGATTAATGATGATTAAGTTTATGAATAGAAAAGAGCATGAACATGAACCTGTTTGAGACCAAGGTACTTAGCTTTATAAACAAGGGTGAATTACTACCGGTTAGTAGTACAATTGTTGTTGGTGTGTCTGGTGGCGTTGATTCACTTGCTCTATTATATTTATTAAATCGGTATGCAGCGGAGAAATCATGGCAACTCGTTGTTGCCCATGTTGACCATATGTTTCGCGGGGAGACATCGGTGCAGGACGCTATCTTTGTTCAAAAGCAGTGCGAAATACTCGGTGTCCAGTTTGCAGGGACAAGGATTGATTTGCCCTCACTAATTGCAGAGACTAAAGGGAATGGTCAGCATCTTGCAAGAGAGAAACGCTACCAGTTCTACGAAGAAGTAATGGTAGCATTTCAGGCAAAGCAATTGGTACTCGGGCATCATTTGGATGACCAAGCAGAGACAATGCTGATGCATTTGGTACGTGGTCCTGCTGGGCTACATAACCTTGGTATTCGTGCAAGGCGACCTTTTGCTGGTGGGGCATTGGTGCGCCCTTTTTTAGTCGTCTCAAAAGAAGAAATTCGAGATTACGCTGGCAAGCTTGGGCTTATGCCGCGTGAGGATGAAAGTAATGCAAAAGATACGTATACTAGAAATCGATTTAGACACAAAATTTTACCGCTACTGAAAGAGGAAAACGATTGTTTTCTAGCGCATCTTGCCCAGTTTCAGGAGCGAGGTGCAGAGGATGACGACTACTTACAAATACTTGCATCAGAAGCTTTCTTGAAAATTAAAATCACTGAGCTCAATGATGGGGTTTCAATGGATACGACAGAATTTCTGCTACTACCTAAGCCTTTACAAAGACGCGTGATTCCTCTACTATTAAACTATCTAGTAGGTAGAAAGCCTTTTCATTTTTCAAATAAGCATATTGACGGCATAATCACTTTGTTAGAGAACAAGAAGCCTTCGGCAACATTGTATATTACAGATTCATGCTTTGCGGTGAAATCATTTAATCAAATGTTTTTTTTATTTGATAAGCCCAACCAAATTGCTTACGCTAAGGAAGTCGAAATACCTGGTGTAACGGTTTTACCAAATAGGACAGCGATTGAGGCGGTTTTTTCCCATGTGCAAGAAGTAGGTGCACCAATGCTTGACCAAGTGATGGTTCCGAAAGCTTTCTTGCCGCTCTTTGTGAGAAATAAGCAAGATGGGGACAAAATTGCGCAGCTAAATCTGCATGGGCGGAAAAAAGTAAAGAAATTGTTTCTGGAAGACAAAGTGGCTGTTCACGACCGAGAAAGTTGGCCTGTTGTTTTGACAAAGCAAAATGGTTATGAAGAAATTATTTGGGTGCCAGGGCTAGCAGTAGCACCGCTGGGAGAAGCGGATACAACACCCGGTGAGCAGCTTCAACTGAGGTTTTTAACTACATTTAAGGGAGAGAGTCGAGATGACAATTCACAATGACATTGAAAAGGTTCTGATTAGCGAAGAGGAAATCCAGACAAGAATTACAGAAGTCGCGGCTCAAATTACGGCGGATTATGGTGATCAATTTCCACTTGTGTTAGGTGTGTTAAAGGGCGCTTTACCCTTTATGATGGATCTGATTAAGCGAATGGATTTACATATGGAACTTGATTTTATGGATGTTTCTAGTTACGGGACTTCGACTGTGTCTTCGGGAGAAGTGAAAATTATCAAAGACTTGAACACATCTGTTGAAGGTCGTGACGTGTTAATTGTTGAAGATATTGTTGACACTGGACTTACGCTCAGCTATTTAGCGGATTTATTGCGTTACCGCAAAGCAAAATCTGTGAAAGTGGTTACACTACTAGATAAGCCAACAGGACGAAAAGTAGAGATTGAGCCAGACTACTGTTGCTTCAATGTTCCTGATGCTTTCGTTGTTGGCTATGGTTTAGACTACGTTGAAAGATATCGAAACATTCCCTATGTAGGCGTATTAAAGCCAATTATTTACCAGCAGGAGATAAAAAAATTAAATAACGCTTGACAAGGCATGCTTTTTTCTCGAAAGTGTGTTAAAATCTGCTTCATTGGTTTTATAATTTAGATGATGATAAAAAGTCATAACTGAATTATTTGTATCTATAATTAGGTGATGAGACGAGCAAGTTGAATCCTAATCAGCATTTAAATCGAAGCACTGCAGTAGCCCCGAGAGGCTAGAGAGTGTTATTTTCGCAAAGGAGGTTGACATGAAGAAACGTGTTTTCCAAAACGCAATATTTTACATATTGATCGTGCTGGTGATTCTTGCAATCGTCAGTTTAGCAAGCAATAACAATGGGAAAGTATCGAAAATTTCTACAGACAAATTCTTCACATATCTTGATGATGATGAAGTAAAGACAGCTACAACACAGGTGCAACGTGGTGTATATGAGGTCAGCGGAGAACTCGAGGACGGAAAAAAATATACAACTTATATTGCATCTGAGCAAATGGAACGTGCAGATGAGCTGATGAAGAAACAGGATGTTAAGCTTACCGTTCTTCCGGCAGAGGAACCTGGTTTCTTTGTTACGCTCATTACAAGTGTGTTGCCTTTCATTCTGATTTTTGTCTTATTCTTCTTCCTGCTTAATCAGTCTCAAGGCGGCGGAAACAAAGTGATGAACTTTGGTAAGAGTAAGGCGAAGCAATTTAATCATGAGAAGAAAAAGGTCACCTTTAAAGAGGTGGCAGGTGCCGATGAAGAGAAGCAGGAACTGGTAGAAATCGTTGATTTCTTAAAAGATCCACGCAAATTCTCAGCACTTGGTGCACGAATTCCTAGAGGTGTACTGCTTGTAGGACCTCCAGGAACAGGTAAAACATTACTCGCAAGAGCTGTTGCTGGTGAAGCGGGCGTACCATTCTTCTCTATCAGTGGTTCTGACTTTGTAGAAATGTTTGTCGGTGTTGGTGCGAGTCGTGTACGTGACTTGTTTGAAACAGCGAAAAAGAGCTCTCCTGCAATGATTTTCATTGATGAGATTGATGCTGTTGGTCGTCAACGTGGCGCTGGACTTGGTGGCGGACACGATGAGCGCGAACAAACACTGAACCAGTTACTTGTTGAAATGGATGGTTTCGGCGAGAATGAGGGCGTGATCATTATTGCGGCAACAAACCGCTCTGATGTGCTCGATCCCGCATTACTACGTCCGGGTCGTTTCGACAGACAAATCCTAGTGGATGTGCCTGATGTGAAGGGGCGTGAAGCCATCCTTCATGTCCATTCAAGAAACAAGCCACTTGATTCTACAGTCGATTTAAAAGCAATTTCAACGAGAACCCCTGGATTCTCAGGTGCGGACTTAGAAAACTTACTCAATGAAGCAGCACTTATTGCGGCTCGCCGCGATAAGAAAGTCATTGATATGGGTGATATTGATGAGGCAACAGATCGCGTCATCGCAGGACCTGCTAAAACAAGCAGAGTTATCTCTGTAAAGGAGCGCAATATTGTTGCTTTCCATGAGGCTGGTCACACAGTTATTGGTCTCACGCTTGATGAAGCAGATATCGTTCATAAGGTGACAATTGTACCGCGAGGTAGAGCTGGCGGTTATGCTGTCATGTTACCGAAGGAAGACCGTTTCTTAATGACGAAGCCGGAATTATTGAATAAAATCACTGGTTTGCTAGGTGGTCGTGTAGCTGAGGATGTTGTCTTTGGCGAAGTGAGTACGGGTGCCCATAATGATTTCCAACGTGCTACTAGCATTGCTAGAAGTATGGTTACTGAATACGGTATGAGTGAACGACTTGGGCCTATGCAGTTCGGTCAGCCACAAGGGCAAGTGTTCCTGGGGCGCGATTTCCATAATGAACGTAATTATTCTGACAGCATTGCGTACCAAATTGACGAAGAGATTCAGCTCATTATTAAAGAATGTTACGCAAAAGCAAAAGAATTGATTGTTGCAAACCGTGCACAACTCGATATCATCGCGCAGACTTTATTAGAGGTTGAAACACTTGATGCAGAGCAGATTATGAGTTTGTATGAAAAAGGCGTTCTTCCTGAAAGAAATTATGGTAATGGTGCAGATACGGAGCAGACTGATGTTAAAGTCAATATTGCAACGCATGATGATACCAGAGCAACTGATGATGCGGAAAATCCAGCCAGCAAGAAGGCTGATGAAGTGGTTATGGATAAGAATCCTGATACTGCAACAGAAGAATCAGATGTAGAAAAGAAAGATGATCAGTCTAAAGACGATAAATCTATTTAACCACGATAACAAGAAAGAGCATTGACTACGATACAACGAGTCAATGCTCTTTTCACGTTTATTGTTGATTGATGAGGAGAGCGTTTTCAAGGAATTGTGCGATGGCTCTCATGCCTGAAAGTGTGGTAATAGCTTCTGCTTCAGCGTTGTAGTTGGTATTGGTATTGACATCATAGGTAAAGACTTCGCCAGCCTTGTTCTGGATGAATTCAATCCCTGCAAAGGTGATGCCGTTATGCTGCAGAAAAGCTTCATAATTTGCAAGAAGCGGATGGGAGAAGTCCTTGATAATTTCAAACTTTGCACCAGAACGATTCGTTGGGGAAAATGATTCATCTATCTGACAGACATCTGCCGGACAAAGCTGGAAGCCGTCAGTCGTGTCAACTTTCACTGCGTAATAGAATTTTCCGCCAATAAATTCACACCGCGTAATGGATGGTGTTGGCGCTTCAATATAGTCCTGTAATAAGGTAATGCCATCAACTGGCATCTCAAAGTCACCTCTCATAACAGTCTTTTCAAGCGCTGTCACTGAATCGAATTTCTGAATGCCAAGCCCTTTGCCAGCTCGATTATGTTTAGTGATAAAGGGCTGGTCAAATGCTTGTGCAGCTTCGACTAACGCTGCTGTACCAGATACGGCAATGGTCCGTGGTGTCTGTATGCCATGAGCCTGCAAAGCAGTGTACTGATTTACCTTGCTTACTTCGAGTTGTAGGGCACGGCTATTGTTGAAAATAACCCTGTGATGCGTCTCAAGCCACGCTAAAACATTAGCGGTATGTTCAGGTGCGAAGCGGTGATTCCTTGTGTGTGATGATGCACTCATGCGATTGTAGAATATCCCTTTTGGTGGTTCCTTTGATAAGTCAATATATCCCTCGTTCAAGAACCACTCTTCATAAGGAAGATTGCGGGCTTCAAGCTGTTTTTTCAATGGCAGTGTCCATTCTTCGTTTTCGTGGATAATATAAATTTTTTCCATGATTTTCTCCTTCTTGCGTTTAGGTACCGTCAGACAGCTCGAAATTATCTATGTTTTGAAGCATCAGTTTAGAATAAAAAGAAATCAAACACATTTCACCAAGCTGAGTGTTTGATTTCCAATGGACTATTTAGATTTAAAGTGCTGATTCATCGCTTTAGCTTGATTAAGCGCTAGCACATCTTCGGCGATTGCCCCAGGTTGTGCGCCTTCGCCAATCAAATAACCTTCAAAATTTGTGCCGATAAAATTGAAAATCAACGTGAACTGTTGGATTAAAGGTAGCGCTTTCTGGCGCGCGCCAGGCCCGCCTACAACGACAACGTGGAATGTCTTTGTTTGTAACTGTTGCTTGAAATTGAGTGCTGGATTGCGTAGTGCTTGTGACCAGCGATCAATAAATGTTTTCATCTGACCACTCATCCCGTACCAATACAAAGGCGTTGCTAGGATGATGTCATTATGGGTAAGCATTTGTTCAATAATCGCATCAAAATCATCATCGACCGGTGAGAAACCGCTAGGTTCATGCCTCTGGTCTACGATTGGGGTAATCTTTTTATTACGTAAACAGATGGATTCAGTTGTAATCCCATCGAGGAGAACCTTGGTAAGGAACTCCGTGTTTCCGTTTGCCCGTGCACTACCTTGAATGACAAACATGAGTATCAATTCCTTTCGTGGGTGCTTATTCTATGTGAGGGGTACCAGATTCGCTTATCATTGCCATGAAGCCCGCTCATCTAAGAATTGCTATTTTTGCTCAATTGCGGTAATTTTGTTGATGCGGCTCTCGTGACGACCGCCTTCAAACGCTGTTGTTAGCCATACGCGTGCAATTTCGATTGCAAGTCCCGGACCGATAACCCGCTCACCCATAGCGAGCACGTTACTGTCATTATGTTCTCTCGTGGCTTTGGCGCTGAATGTGTCATGGACGAGCGCACAACGAATACCGGCCACTTTATTAGCGGCAATACTCATTCCGATTCCAGTTCCACAAATTAGAATACCACGATCAAATTCCCCTGCGGCCACCTTTTCTGCGACAACAACAGCAAAATCAGGATAATCAACTGATGCTGTACCCTCGCAGCCGAAATCAACTGCCTCTATCTCCATTTCCGTAAGCATTGAAAGAATTTCTTGGCGAATATGAACGCCGCCGTGATCTGACGCAACTGCTACCTTCATCCTAAATACCTCCTTTAATCGATGATTAACAATTTAAATTTTGCAAAGTAACCAATTTCATAATACTATCATCTAGCTCTCTGTATGTATGATGATAGTCATCGACCGTACCGCCGAAGGGATCGCCGATATTGAGATCGCCATCAGAAGTCATCTCTTTCAGGGTAAAAACTTTATCTGAAAACTGTGGATAAGTTGCGACAACTAATTGTTTGTGGCTTTCTGTCATCGTGAGTACTAGCGTCGCCCACTCGGCATCATCAAGGGACAATTGTTTTGAAAGATGCTGACAACGAATACCGTTTTCCCTTAACACTGTTTGTGTATGTGCGGAGGCGGAATCGCCATTATGCGCAAAAACGCCGGCAGATTTGACCGTGACGTGCGCCAATTGCTTATTTTCAAGTATCGCCGCTGCCATTGGGCTACGGCAAGTATTGCCCGTGCAAACAAATAAAATATTTTTCACGCCAAGAAACCACCTATCGTTTTCAGTCTGTACTTTTCTATTCTACAACATTTCGCCAAGTAGTTTCACACAATTTGCTACTTTTCTTTTGTCTTTGTTGGTGTGCAATTATAAAAAAAGGCACAGAATCGTCTGTGTCATGGGAGAGAAGCAATCTGAATTGCTTCTCGAAGCAGAAACTTAATCGTCTACCCTTAAGGTTAAGATGACTTTTCTGCTTGTTCAAAGAAATTGTCGACATACTGCGAGAATTCAGTGGTGTGCTTTCTAAATGGAGCATGATCTCCATTCTCAATCACACTCAGCGTACTGTTAGGCAACAAAGCATCAAACTGTTCACCGCTGGATAATGGTACCTCAGGGTCGTTCTCACCCCAAATAATTAGCGTTGGCATATCAATTCGGTTAGCGGAAATCTCTGGTTGTGTATGCCACATCTTATTCAGCTCCGCACGATAACCAGGCTCATCCTGATGTTTCACCTTTGACGCATCATAAGGCACAGCACCGGTCGTGTTTGATAAAGAATCATCCACTTTGGGTAGTGTTACATCTGTTTTCTCTGTTAATGTTTCAACACCGATCGCATCAATCAGTATCAGTTCAGTGACTAAATCAGGATAAAGATTCGCCAAGTTTAACGCAATTTCACCACCCATGGAATGCCCCATAACAGCGAACTCATCATACCCCAGTTTGGTCATTAACTTGTAGTAGAGGTTGGCTTCATTTGGAAATGTATAGTCAAAGTCACTCGGTTTAGAAGAACGACCAAATCCCAGCACATCAACAGAGATAATCGTGAACTGCTGCGATAAATGTTCATATACGGCAGAGAATCCGTCAGAAGAACCATTATAGCCATGTAGCAT
>JAVBKF010000154.1:0-2648 GCA_031554215.1 Caryophanales bacterium | reverse complement strand
CCATTTTCAGTCAGCTTGAAGTACTGAGTCGTCTCAGGTGAATTTGTTAGCTGAAGTCCAGCAGGGTAAACATCCAACCGAGAAGCTGCTTCATTGTGAGTCACTTTAATAATGTCGCCAATTTGATAGGCAGTGCCATGTAGCTGATCAACAAAGGCAGCAGGCGTATCGGTGCCTTTCGCAGAAGCGGAAGCTTTTTCTTTTTTGGAGAGTCCATCGTATAAAGTGACAGAATAATAAGTGTCAGCAATATAATTGTGGATGATGCCGTTTCGATCAACTGAATTTACAATCAACGTTTGTTTATCTGGATCAAGTGAGAGGGTTGCAGAATCCCAATCGCCAATTCCTTGGAAAACAATTTTCTGTAGAGCTACATTAGTTGTAGGGACTAGACCGTCCTCTGTGATGATATAATACTGTTCTTTATCTGCGTAGTTTGTTTGTAACGTACCCGCGGAGAGATAAAGGTCTAGCCGGTTCCCAGCCTCCGCATGGTCGACCTTAATGATATCGCCAAATTTAAATGGCGTATTTTGCAGTGCACAAACAAAATTTGATGGTGTTGTTTTTGCTACAGTAGAAGCAGATTTCTTTTCTTGCCTTGTAGCACCATCGTACAGTGTAAAAGAGAAATATTCACCTTCAAAGTACGGATTGATTATTGCATTTGGATCTGTTGTTGATGAAACGATGACTTGATTTTTCAAATCAAACGAAATTGTAGCAGAATCCCAGTCATAATAGCCTTGGAATACAATTGAAGGCATCTGATTAGTGGACACATTCGGCTTAACGATGTTAGCATCTGTCGTGTTCCAGATTGGTGCTGTTAGTAAGGGATAATTTAATTGTTCAATGGCTTGTTTTGTTTGACTTGTAGGGTAGAGTCCCCACATTTCAAAGAAGGGTATTAAATTCTGCTTGGCTACCTTTGAAGCAGAAATCATAAAGAATTGCTCTTTATCTTTATTTTCAACAGGTAGTTGATTTTCTGGCAACATTCGATAGTACTCAAAAAATGATGGGTAGAAATCATCTCCATACGATAACCTTAATTGCCAAAACATTGCCAACTTCATATTGCCGTCAAGAGCATTAAAATCTTTATTTGGCTGTTTGAAATAGGTAACCGCGTCGCTATATACATTTGAAGTTTCTAAATTTGATTTGTTGCCAAACTGCGTTTGGATCTCGAGTGAAAAGAGGTTATTCGTAACCTCAATTAAACTGTTGTCCCATATCCATGCGTTTTGTTGTCTTGTATGACCTTGCTCGTGCCAAGGACCCCATCCATCTTTTGTGAAAAGATTCACATCCAATATCCAGGCCATGGCAGCTGGATTTACTTCAACAAGGTAGTCGTAAGCCGTCATCCAAGGAACGTTCCTTTCTACATAATGTAGATAATGCCGATCAACCTGATTGATGCCTGAGGCTTCCGTGGTGCCGGAAAAAGTGTCTTGAATGGCTGCGGCCTCATCATGCTTTTGTAGGATTGGCGTTGGATCTTTTTTATATAAATGCGTTCTAGCGATGCTATAGGGAATCGTCATGAGAACTCGCTCGCTTTTTAACTGTACATAAGGGGCACTAGCGTAAAGGTCCATCATTGCGTCCCAATCTGCTTTTGTATGTTTTCCTAATTCAAAAAATGGGACAGGTGCTCCGCCTTTTGTTACTTCAGCATTGATATATCCAGACGGATTTGTGTTAGATAAATACAACATGCCACCGATTTCATTGGATATCGTATTGACACCAGGATGTAAAGTATGTCTGAAACGCGGTTGGTCAGTCGCATATGTACTAATGTATCCGTACAAAACCTCTGTTCCTGATACAGTAATTTCTACTGGTTCATCTGCCTTGATGTACAATCCAGTTGGTTCATACGGGCTAAGCGGTCTTCTTTTGCGTTGCATTTGTTGAATTTGCCTTACATCTCCTTTTCCTTCGACTGAAAAATTTCGCTGCTCATACTTACTACTAGCAGCTTCAACATGGTTCACCTGACGCGGTGAAACAAGTGTGAAAAGGCCTATGAAAACGACCATAGCTAAAGAAAATTTTATCACAATTTTTAATCCCATAATTTCCTCCTGTGTGTTATTATTTTACTTTTTGCCAATTAGAACTCTATTAAAACATAATTAATACTAAAAAACTACAATAAATAAAATAAAAGTTTCATCTCGTCGATTGTAAAGCCAAATACAACAAATAATTCCATGGAAATTATTCCAGTTACAATAATTTAGAATTTATGAAATTATTTTTTTTGGTTTGATGGTTTTAAAGCAAATAAATGGCGAGCCACGGATTTACACTGAGAGGTGACCATGCTACCATTTCAGGGGAGACAAGCCTACTTAAGGCTTGTCTCTTGGCGGTGAGGTGCATGGTCGCAGAGGCTCAGTGTCAATCCTCAAACTGCAACTGGAGTCGCTGATTCGGGTGCGTTACCAAATAGAATACTTTGAATGAACACATAATGAATGCGGACTTCGTGCCAAAATGTATTTATAGCAGGCCAGAATGTGCGAATGTTGGACTTACCGAAGAAGCTGCCATTGCTAAAGGGCATCAAGTAGAGTGCGGTAAGTTTTTCTTTAGAGCAATTGGGAAAGCACTAGTTTATGGTGATT
>JAVBKF010000041.1:0-2600 GCA_031554215.1 Caryophanales bacterium | reverse complement strand
TCGAGTCCTGACTCTCGTCAACGAACAAGAAGTCACCTGGTAGCGCACGCTCGGCGAGCTGGAACGTCTTGCGCGGGTAGTCGAACTGCCACTTGAGACGGCCACGCTCGCAGAGAATGTCTTCCCAGGCGCGGCGGGCGTAGGGCAGGACGACGGCAGCGAGTGCGTCGTGGTCCTCGCCGTAGGTGAGGCGGGGTCGTTCGGGGACGTCGCGACCGGTGATGGTGGGGCGGCCGGAGCGGGCGAACCGCTCGACGGTCTCCATGGCGACGGAGGCGATCTGCCGGTCGGTGTAACGCACGTCGGTGGTGATGGCCGCGTGCTGGGTGCGGAGGATGATCGCGACGTCGCGCGCAGTCTGGCGGGGCATGTCGAACAGGCGCCCGCGCTGCCAGGGCTCCATCCCACCCATCGTGTGCGCGTGACCTGTCTTACAAAGGGTGTTGGCCGGAAAATCTCGTGCTGCCTCCTTCGCGATCGACGCGTTGTAGGCCATGTAGATCCCGGTGCGCGGCACCCCGTCAGCGCGGTCAGGGACCTGCGCGGAGAGGAATTTAAGTGTTGACGTCTTGCCGGTGCCTGCCCCGGCCTCGACGGCCAGGTTCTCGCCGCGGCCGCAGAACGCGTCGATGGCGGCCTGCTGCTCAGGGGTGGGGTCGTAGCCCATGGGAGTGGTCCTCTGTCAGGCGGGTGGTGTCCCGACTCGCTCTGTCGGGGTACTTCGGGTTGAACCGTACACGGGCCGCACGGTGGGCGGCAAGGGATCGGTGCTAGAGGTCTAGGTTCTTCGTCATGACCGGCCGACCGGAGGGGTCGAGCTCGAACTCCCGTGAGCCGGGGACCATCGGCGCAGGCGCACCGGAGCCATCCTCGAGCACAGATCCGCGCGCTGCTGCGTCGAGGTAGTCGGCGGCGGCCCGTAGGCGGGCCGGCTCGTCGCCGAACATGCCGAGGCCGGTGTTGCAGTTGTTGCACAGCGCGCCTCGGACGATCCTCGTCCCATGTTTGTGGTCGAGCCGCATCGTGAAGGGCGTAAGTGGTTGATCGCAGATCAGGCATCCCCACCCACAGAGCCGCAGTAGACGGAGCCGTGCGACAGAGCCGAGGCGGAGGACATGCTGAGTGCCGCGCATGTGGGTGGTGCTTTGGTACCGGCGGGAGTCGTATCGCTTCTTGTTTGCGCAGCGCCACGAGTCACGGTGCGCGTTGGCGCGACCAGTTCGGCGCGCGACCGCGGTGCCGGGACCGCACGCTTCACAGGTCGCGGTGCGCGCAATCGTGTCGAGGTCTTTGAGTCGATGTTGAGTCACGACGCAACGCTCTCCTCGACCTTGTCCTCGCTCGCCTGGATCTCCTCGGAGATGGGCTCCGGTCGGGTCATGCCCATGGAGGCCTCGTGCTCGGTCCACCACCTCTGCACCCAACGGCGTGACGTTGCCTTGTCGCAATCCAGCCCGAGCTCGCGGTGCAGGGCGGCGGCGTCGGGCTTGGTCAGGGGGTCGGCGCGTACGGCCTCATCGAACGCGGCGCGCATGCGCGCCTGGTCGGTGCCGACGGTGGACGCGGCGCGCGGTGCGCGCGTGGCCTCGGTGCGCGGCGCCTCGGTGGTGCGCGCCGGCTCTGGGGCCTGGACTGCGCGGGGTGCGCGCGTCATCCGCGCGGGTGCTGCTGCGCGCGCGACGGTCCGGTCGTCGCCGAGGTGCGCGACGTCGAAGCGCAGCTGGTCGGGGTCGTCGGCCATGACGTGCGCGCTGATGCCGCGCGACATGGCGCGCCCGTAGACGTGGATGCCGTACGCCACGATCATCGGGATCGCGGTCGCGTAGGCGATCTTGACGTAGTCGGGGAGCTCGGTGGCGCCGACGTCGAGGGAGTGGTGGACGTTGCCGAGGATCGACAGGGCCAGGGCGGCGATGAGGCCGAACCACTCCGAGATCCGCTCACGCATCGGCTCCCCGGACGCGACCGAGCGGACGATGCCGACCGAGCAGGCGATGCCGAACCCGTCGATTGCGACGGGCAGGAGGTGGGAGGCGGCGCCGAGGCCGGCCTGCTTGCCGACGGCAGAGAGCGCGACGAAGCTGATGACGGCCGCGATGAGCGCGACCAGGAACACGGCGTAGAGGGAGACCTGCTCGAACAGCAGTGCTCGCTTCTCCGCGAGGGTGAACCCGCGCGCCGGGGGCGGCTTCGCCATGGTGTGACTCCTCGTGAGGGTTGTGAACGTTGGGACCCATGGTGCCGCGCTTCGGGTCGGCCTGGGGGACAGGCGCGCCGCGCGGGGCCTACTCGGCGGTGCGCGCGCGGCGTGCGCGTCGCAGATCGGCGGTGATCGCGCGGAAGGTGGACCCGGTGAGGCCGACTCTGCGCGCGAGCTCGTTCTGCGCGGTGTCCTCGTCGGCTGCCTCGTAGAGCGCGCGCACGCGCGCGTTGCGCTTCACCTGCGCGCGCTCCCAGGCAGCGAGCGCTGCCTGCTCGGCGGCCACCGCGTCGCGGGCTGCGCGCACCGCCAGGTGGTAACCCCAGGGCCCGGAACTTAAACCCCCGGTGACCCATCGGGGCGGCCCCGACGGTAAGGGCGCCGGAAAGCGACACCCATG
>JAVBKF010000106.1:0-12699 GCA_031554215.1 Caryophanales bacterium | reverse complement strand
GGGACCCCTACAATAAAGTCGCGCCGATCATCACAGATTACATCTACATTGGCTACAAAGTAGATAGTGATTCGGCAATACAAATTGGTAACCCAAGTCTTACAAATGTACAAACAGCACATGCTGTGACAATGGTGTATGGTAAAGATGCCAATGGAAACGGAATCATCGATAGCCAAGAAGCAACAATTACAGCTAAATATGTCGATGAGAACGGTCTAACCATTAAAGAAGAGACAACAAAAATTGTTGAAATCAACGCTGATTACACAAAAGCACCACCAACAATTACAAATTATATCTATCAAGGTTACAAAGTCGATGCAGATCCAGTGCTAACATCCGGAAATCCAAGTCTAATCAATGTAACGTCATCGCATACAGTGACGCTTGTATATGGAAAAGACGCGGATGGGAATGGTATTGTAGATAGTCAAGAAGTCATTGTTACAGAAAAATATGTTGATCGAAACGGCAATGCTATTGGTCAAGCAGATACAAAGAAAAAGATAGATAAAAACAGCACTGCAGGTTACATTAGAGATACTTCGGGGCTACCGACAGTTGAAGACTATGTTTATGTTGGCTACCAGTTAGCTGGAGAGGCATCTGGAACGCTTAACACTGATGACCCGGCAGCGATTACAGGACCAATCACAGCAGACACAGATATTCATTTCGTCTATGCAGACGACAAAAATAACAATGGAACCGAAGATGTTCCGGTTGTAGAGAAATATGTGGACGAAGCTGGGGTAATGATTAAAGCTGATACCAGCCAAACAATTGATATCGGCAGTGATTATAGCAAGTCGGCGCTAACAATCAATGACTATACCTACCTAGGTTATAGAGTCGATGACAGTACAGAGCTGGTAACCGGACAACCAAATATTACAAATGTAGGAGAGACGCATACTGTCACAATGGTCTATGGGCAAGATAAAAATGACGATGGCGAAGTCGATGTATCTATCAGTGAAACGTACGTTGATGAAGCTGGTGAGGAAATAAAGACCCCGACAACAAAATATGTGAACCTTGGTAAGGACTACGAAAGAGTCGCACCAACGATCACAAATTACATTTATCTTGGCTACAGAGTTGATATAGATACAGCAATAGCAACCGGAAAACCAACGATTACAGACGTTCAAGCAACACATTCTGTGACAATGGTGTATGGTAAAGATGAGAACTCAAATGGCATTGTTGATAGCAAAGAAGCGACAATTACAGCAAAATATGTCGATGAAAATGGTCTAACCGTTAAAGCTGATGATACGAAAATAGTTGCAATCAATGCAGACTATACAAAAGTAGCACCAACAATTAATGGTTATATCTATCAAGGCTATAAAGTAGAACCTAATGCAACACTTTTACCAGGAAATCCTAAAGTGACAAATGTAACAGCATCGCAAACGGTTACGCTTGTGTATGGCAAGGATGCAGATGGAAACGGCATTGTTGATAGCGATGAAATCATCGTTACAGAAAAATATGTAGATCGAAATGGCAATGCCATAGGTCAAGGCGATACTACGAAAAAAATTGATAAAAAGAGCACTTCAGGCTACAGTAGGGCTGCCTCAGGTTTGCCAGCTGTTGAAGATTATGTTTACGTTGGCTATCAGTTAGAGGGAGAAACAGCGGAAACGCCGCTTCATGAATCGGACCCTATGACAATAGCTGGACCAATCACGGCGGATACAAAGATTATATTTGTATATGGCGAAGATAAGACTGGGAACGGGGTTGAAGATTACCCGATTAAGATTGATTTTATCAATGAAGCTGGAGAAGTGATTAAAGTATCAGAATCCGTTAATGTCGATGAAGGCAAAAGTATCAAACACGCAGCACCAAGTCTCAACGGTTTTGTCTACCAGGGTTTTGTGGTCGATGGTGGCACAGGCATCCAACCTGGAGATCCGAACCTTGAAGCCGTCGAATCTGCCCACACAATTACATTGATCTATGGGCAAGATAAGAATGGGAATGGTGTGGAGGACTTTACGATTATTGAACGCTATCACGGTCCAAATGAAAGCCCAATTCTATCGGAGAATTATGTATACATTGACAAAGGCGCAACGTATACAAAAGATGCACCAGCAATCAATGGCTATCACTATTTAGGCCATTCATTCGATAATAGCGAGCGTCAACCAGAAGCAAGCGTCACCCTTGCGAATGTCCAAAAGGATAGGGTCGTGACATTTCAATACCATGAAAAAACACCGATCGATCCAGTTGATCCAGTAGATCCGGTTGATCCAGTCAATCCAATAGATCCAATTAATCCAAAAGGGTCAGAACGTCCAACCGTCCTGAAACCACCAACGATAGATCCGATTTATTCTAATATACCTATTATTTCAGGGACAGGAGAACCTGGAATGGATGTTCAGGTGACATTACCAAATGGTGAAGTCGTTACAGCAGTAGTTGGACCAGATGGTCATTGGTCAATTAAGTTGCCATACTTATTGACACCGGGTGATACGGTAACAGCAGTAACAGTATCACCAGCTGGAAGCAAGAGCCTATCAGTAAGCCAAAAAGTTCTTGGTGAGGAAGTTTACTCAGTTGTTCCGAAAACAGCAGATTCAAATAAAGTCGTGTTTCTTTTCTCTTCACTTTTAATGCTGATGTTTATCGTGAAAAGAAGAGCAAGAGCGATATGTGAATAGAATCATAGATATTTATCAAAGGGAACCTATTACGGGTTCCCTTTGACATGTGTAAGGACAAAAATCATAAGCGCCAAACCACAAGCACCTAGGTAACAACAACAAAAATCGATAAACTAAAAAAGCCAATGTCAGAGATTATGGCCTAAGCGTTTATACATTTTTTTGAATAGAAACAATCTGCTGGCGAGCTGACAAGACCAAGGAAGAAGGGCCTCAATACCTTACTGCGTTCCTGCCTTATTTCAAATCTCCTTTCTGGTGACTCTTTCGAGATCTCTTTTTCTATTTGAAAAAGTTTATCACGGAAGTGGGCACCAATAGTCACCGCATAAGAACCTTTCTTCTCCTCTTATGGCGTGATCTTGATTACCTCAACGAAATACTGCCTCGCATATGCTAGGCAGCCAACATGCCTGATGCTGTTAAGCACCTTATAACCGCAGTAGCCTTCAATGTGTGAATATTCGCTGAATCCTTTCAAGAATTTTGTACTGGCGCGTGTTGTTTGATAATCATACAATTTGTTGAGTTGGATTCCTCATGGCCTGTTTGATGCAACTACATGTACGACTGTGAAGATGCCTGCCGTTCTGCCTCCGTAACCTAGATATTATAGCTAGGAAGAGGTTGGGAAACCGAGGCATCCAAATAAACGAAAGTGTGGCCTCGCTGATGTAAGTTTCTTACCTAGCTGTTCAAAACGCTCGATGACGTCAAACTCGTCAAGTAATTCTTGAGTAGTAAAGTCTTTGAATAGATTATTGTCATGCATGGACTTCTTAATGTAAGACAAGAAGATCAGTGCCACAAACTGAACAAACAATTTTCCATTCAAGTTTTCTTCTGAGGAGACGAAAGTTCTGCGCATGTTAAGCTGTTCTTTGTGATTTCCAAAAGCTTTTTCTATAAAGTCCTTTGAACGATAAATTTCCAGTGCCTCTAGAAGATCTTTTTCTCCGTTGGCAACTAGAACAAAGTAGCCGTAATTTTTCTCTGTTTCTGTGATCGCATCTTGCTTTGGTGTGAAGATGCCATTCACAGGTGTATTTTTGACTTCGTCCTATTTTTCATAACTTTTCTTATATATTCTTGTTTTGTTAGTACAAAATGAATTCACTCAGGTACTAAAATTGTTCTGCTACTTTAGTAGTTAAGTATTTACCACTATTTATTGAGCAGTGATGTTACTTTATTTCATTCTTGTAAGCATACCAGATGGGGGAGTGTACCCATAATCAGTTTTGTCTGCCTAATTGTAACGTTATTTGCAAATAGTAAATATAAAACAACGATATCTACTCACCAAAAAAAGGCGAATAAATATCGTTGTTCTATTTGTCTTGACTATGAAAATTTATAGTATTAATGAGCATGAACAAACCCTTAATTCCTACGCCATCTTTCGCTTATAAACACGCATTGCCATGATGCGGAAGAATACCCACAGACCAATACACCAAGCGATTGCAATCCAAGTATCATTCGTCATTGTTCCTGTTGTAAGCAAGGAACGTACACTCTCAATAACAGGTGTCATCGGTTGATGCTCGGCAAAATAGCGCAATCCAGCTGGCATTGTTTCAGTAGGGGCGAATCCTGAACTGGTAAATATCAATGCCATTAGAATGTAGCTGTAGACACCTGCAGTTTCAGTACTTTTCGCAACGAGTCCGAAGAAAATGGCAAGCCATGTCATAGCAAGCGAGAACAAAAGGAGAACAAGTATCGCAAGTAAACTCGCAGAAATCGTTGTATCTGGGCTGAATCCCATTAGGAGTGCAACTAAAAATACTGCAAAAACAGAAATAGCATTAAATATGATACTTGTCAGAACGTGCCCACCCAAAATAGATGATTTTGCAATTGGCATAGAATGAAATCGCTCAAAAATGCCTTTCGTGACATCATTATTAAGGCGAAAAGTGGTATAAGCCACACTAGTCGCGATGCACAGTAAGAAGATACTTGGGGCAATGTAGTCAATGTACGCAACATCACCTAAATCCATCGCACCACCAAAAATATAAACAGACATGAGTAGCATCATTACAGGCATTGCAATAACGGTGATAATTGTATCGACACTGCGCAGATTGTGTTTTAATATCCGGCTCGTCATTACCCAAGTATCGCTTAGTTGATTTTTCATCGAGGTCATCGTGATTCCTCCTTGGAACTAGTGGTAATAATTGACATGAAAACGTCGTCAAGAGATGGTTGTTTCTGCGAAAATTCAGAAACTGGTATACCTGCCTCATCTAATCGCGATAAAATCATTGTGATTTGTTTGACACTTCCATCTGTCACAACAGAGAGGCTGAGGTTCTCTATGTCTTGTTGCAATGAAAATTCACTCTGCAAACATTTATTAGCATTAGAAAGTGATACCTCATCATGGAAGCGAAGCTCAATATGTCCCTGCGGAAGCAGTTTCTTCAGCTCTGTAGCACTCCCGTCAGCAACGATTTTTCCCTTGTGTAGAATTGCAATGTAATCAGCAAGTTGATCTGCTTCTTCTAAATATTGTGTTGTTAAAAAAACTGTTACACCGTTTCTGGCAAGATCTTTTATGATTTGCCACATAATGGTGCGTGCCATTGGATCAAGCCCTGTAGTTGGCTCGTCAAGAAAAACGACAGAAGGAGAGCCAAGTAGGCTCATCGCTAAATCAAGCCGCCTGCGCATCCCGCCTGAATAGGTTGATACGTGCCGATCAGCAGCCTCCGTTAAATCAAATTGCTCAAGCAACTGACTTGCTTTTTGTTTAACATCAGATAGATGACGGAGTTTTCCGATCATTTCCATGTTCTCGCGACCAGATAAGATGTCATCTACAGCTGCAAACTGTCCGGTCAAACTAATAGCCGTTCTTATTTTCTCTGGTTGTTTGACAACATCGAACTGCTGAACTGATGCTTCACCAGAATCAGGCTTTAATAATGTTGTTAGTATTTTAATTGTTGTTGTCTTCCCGGCACCATTTGAACCAAGTAGTGCGAAAATGTTTCCACTATCCACAGAAAATGTAATTCCGTCCAAGACTTTTATGTCTTTAAAGGACTTATGAAGATTTGTTACTGAAATCGCTTTTCCCACTTTCTTCACCTCTTTTTAAGCTTTTTTAAAATTTGTTTATCTGAAGCACATTAAAACCAGTGTAACATAACACTGTTTCGCTTGTAAATGTTTTTATGCTGTTTTGTGAAACAACCCTCTTGTATCAGGTTTTGGAATGTCCCCACGGAAAAGGAAAAAGTGTGACGCGTCACCAATAAACATTCTTTACTAAGGACCTTAGAAATGCTATTCTTCAAACAAAAGACGTTAAATAGTTGTTTTCGTTCCGACTTTGAAAGTACAGTTATCAAGGGAGAATGTAAGTTGCATAAATTTTCTGAAGTTCTCTATCCGATTTCTTGGACGATAATCGTTATCGATAAATGTATTTTAGTCATTCGTCTGCTACATACATCTGTCAATATGGAAGTGGTATCACCTAGAAACAGAAGTATTAAATACAAGAAAAATCATGGAGGTCAGATCTATTGGGAATCATCATTCAAACAAAAAATCTTACGAAGGTATATGGCGATACACAAGCGCTCAGAGACATTAATCTAACAATTGAACAAGGGGAGTATACAGCAGTCATGGGACCATCAGGTTCTGGAAAAACAACACTGCTAAATATTCTGGGCGCTATTGATAACCTCAGTAGCGGCGAGATATGGATCCAAGGGAATTCGTTATCGGCGATGAAAAAGAAGGGTTTAAGAGAATTTCGCCAAAAGCGAATGGGATTTATTTTTCAAGATTACAATTTGCTAGAACCATTGACTGTAAAAGAAAACATACTGCTACCACTTGCGTTACAAAAAGCATCAAAATCGGTTATGGAGGAGCGTTTGGCAACATTAGTTACAGCATTAAATCTCTCGTCGTTTTTATCTCAATACCCTACAGAAATATCCGGTGGTCAGAAACAGCGAACGGCTGCCGCACGTGCAATTATTACGAATCCAGCAATCGTTTTTGCAGATGAGCCGACAGGTGCGTTAGATTCTCATTCAGCAACTCAGCTCCTTGAGCAAATTCAGCAATTGAATCGTGAATTGAATACAACTGTTTTGATGATCACGCATGATGCCTATGCCGCAAGTTTTAGTAAACGTGTGATTTTCCTTCGTGATGGTCAGATTGTGAGTGAGATTGAGAAAGGAGCTCAAACTGAAAAGGCATTTTTTGACCAGATTCTGACGATTCAAGGTGCTACCGGAGGTGGTAGAAAATGAGCCTGCTGGACTTATCATGGCGCAATATGAAGCGGAATTTCCGTTTGTATACAATCTATTTTATTTCCATGCTTGTTGGCGTGATTATTTTCTTTACATTCTCGGGGTTAATGTTTAATGAGGATGTTGTTGAAGCCATTCAGTTGATCCAAAACTATAAAATGGTGATTTCCCTCGCATCGGTTATTGTCTTTCTGTTTATTGTTTTCTTCATTCTCTATGCAAATTCGTTTTTTATGAAACAGCGAACAAAGGAATTTGGATTGTACATACTATATGGGATGAAAGAAAAGCAAATTGCTGTCATGATTTTTTTTGAAATGGTCTTTTTAAGTGCCATCTCAATTGTAGGTGGTATTTTAATTGGCGGTTTTTTATCGAAATTCTTCGGTAGGATATTGCTAGATTTAATGCATTATAAAGATAAAGTTTCATTTGCCTTTCCGGTAGAGGCTATTCTCTTGACCATTCTGCTTTTTGCACTTTTAGTTTGCATGATCACGGTTCAAAGTTATTTCAGTATTAGCCGGGTTCAATTGGTGGATTTGTTTCACGCTAAGAAAAAGATGGATAAACCATTGAAGTTTTCGATGCCACTAGCACTATTATCAATGCTATTGATTGGTGGGGCTTATTATACGATTGCGATTTCTGGTAATACAACGATTTGGAAAGCGCATTTTGAGGGTATGCTGCTGGCGACTTCTGTGGCTGTGATTGTAGGGACCTATCTGTTCTTCCGTCAATTTTCAGGCTGGATATTGCAAAAGATGAGCCAGAGTGGGCGCTATTATTCTGGGAACAAAATGTTATGGATTTCCTCGCTCAGGTTTTCAATCCGTGGTAACGCTTTAAATTTTACATTTATCGCATTAATTAGTGCCATGGTGATTTTTTCAGTTGGTTTTATCGCTGTAGATTACGCGATTAAAGGGGAAGTGATTAAGAAGGAATTTCCGAGTCATTTTGTTTTTTCGACCCAAGATGATGAAACTGAGAAGCAGATCGAGCAAATGATGAATGCATCTCACCCAATTACGGGGCATGAAACAATCACAGGGATTGAAACTGAGAAAATAGCCGATCGAAGCGGTTTGTACACGTATCCTGAATATTATACGGAAGAATTTACGCTTGTGTCTGAATCACAATTTAATCAGATTGTGGATTTACGGGACGAAGGTGAGACAGTTGATGTAGAAGGTAGCGATGCCATTCTGTTGACAAGAGGGGTAGACGAACCGGAGAAATTTAAAAATCCTCCTGAAATTTCAGTAACAGAAGGGAATGACTTGGAGATCGTTGAGAAAATCCGTTATCCATTGTTAAGTGTCCCTACAAGTCCAACGGGGGATTCTGGGTTAGAGCCGTCAGTGCTTATTATTTCCGATGAA
Organism: Caryophanales bacterium; assembly: GCA_031554215.1. Taxonomy (GTDB): domain Bacteria; phylum Bacillota; class Bacilli; order JARBTR01; family JARBTR01; genus JAVBKE01. Next base: position 4,314 of record JAVBKF010000106.1, on the reverse strand, counting down.
ACCTTTGCCACGCTTAAGGTAGGGCAGCGCATGACATCCTATCAATTCTATCAGGTCGAAGATGCCAAGACTGCCAATAAACTATCAAAAGAAATCTACGATATTGTCATGGTAGATGGGGATGCTTACTATTCATCCTATGTTGATGTATACACAATGGACACAGAAGCATCATCATTGGTATTGTTCTCTGTGGCATTCTTCGCTGTGATTGCATTGTTTGCTTTAGGGAGTGTGATCTACTTTAAACAGCTTAGGGAAGCGACTGAAGAGAAGGAACATTATGCAATTTTACGCAAACTGGGTGTTGGTGATGATGAGATAAAAAATATGATTCGGAAGCAGACGTTATTCGTTTTTTTAATGCCACTGGTAGTTGGTTTGCTACATAGTTGGTTCTTGTTATACTATTCAGTGATGTTGATTATAGAAGATTTACCTTCACTCACAACGATCATTTTTTCCGTCATGGGGACGTATGTGCTAACCTATATCATCTTCTATCTGTCATCAACTGTGATTTATTACCGAATTGTCAGTGAAAAAAGTCATGATAGATGAGTCTATCATTCTGGGGCGAGGGATTGTTCTCTATTAAATCTAAAGAGCAGATGTCAGTGAATCGACCATGACATCTGCTCTGTTTATTTTCTATTTTGGCGGAAGCATATGGGAATCGAACCCACCCACGACCATGAGCCGTAGCACAGTTTTGAAGACCGGCAGGCACACCAGTTGCCCTTCTGCTTCCAAAAGTAATTATATCATAGCAAATCGCTTTTTCAAGATTATAAGGGGAATTTTTATCGCGGCGATAGCACTATGAATCTATTCGGTAATTATTAGAGGAAAGTGGTCAATCTATCGTCATGAAATGAGTCAGTTGCAAAAGAGGAAAACGAAAGTAGTAGTGATTGTCGGGTAGAGGAAAAGCATGATTATGAAGTGATTTATAGTGGTAAGTTACCTGCTAATCTTGGTATGTGCATGATTCTAGTTGGCTGATCAAAAGGAGTGAGATATCTCGTCTCAGAACCCTGATCAGAAAAGCGCTTTTGCAAGAGGGATTATCCTTATGACAGCCTTTTGATATGGTATACTATTGGTAATTTAGAATAAGAAGAAATTGGTTTTAGGGGCAATCTGTACTTAATAGAAATAGAGGAGAAATTTCGCTATGCAAAACGTTATTATCGGTACTGCGGGGCATATTGATCATGGTAAAACAACATTAATTAGGGCACTCACTGGCCGGAATACGGATACACTTGAAGAAGAAAAGAAGCGGGGGATTTCCATCAATTTAGGGTTTACCTATTTTGATTTGCCAAGTGGGAAAAGAGCAGGCATTGTCGATGTTCCAGGTCATGAAAAGTTTATTAAAAATATGCTTGCTGGGGCGACCGGAATTGATATCGTATTATTAACGATTGCAGCGAATGAAGGTGTCATGCCGCAAACAATTGAGCATATAGATATCCTTAATTATTTGAATATAGAGGAAAGTATCATTGTTTTGACTAAATCGGATTTGGTCGATGAGCAGTGGAACGAACTTGTTGTTGAAGATATTAAGGAGCAGGTTCATGGCACGATGTTTGAGCGTGCAGAAATCATTGCGGTTGACTCAGTTAGTGGCAATGGTACCCAACATCTAGTTAATCAGATTGACCGTCTAACGGAGGTTGTCCGTGATAAGAATACGAGAACATCGCCTAGGCTAAACATAGATCGTGTTTTTTCGCTGAAAGGGTTTGGGACAATTGTCACAGGTACGTTGTCTGAGGGAGCAATTTCTGTTGAGGATGAACTGGTGATTTATCCACGTGCGCTGGTAGTCAAAATTAGAAATATTCAAGTGCATGACCAAAATGTGAAGACGGCATATGCTGGGCAAAGAACAGCGATTAATCTGGCTAATGTCAAAACAACAGACATCAAAAGAGGTGATGTACTTGCCAAAGCAGATGTAATGAAGGCAACGACTTTTCTTGATGTGAAAATTGAATTGGTCAAATCGTTTAAAAGAGAGTTGAGGCTATGGAGCCGGGTTAGGGTGTTTTTGGGAACCAAAGAAGTGTTGGCACGACTTGTCCCACTAGACAAGGAATTAATTGCTGGTGGGACAAGTTCCTTCTGCCAATTAAGACTTGAAGAGACCGTCTTTGTGAAGAAAGGGGACCGCTTTGTGCTTCGGTTTTTCTCACCTGTCTCGACAATTGGCGGTGGGGTTGTGCTAGATCCAAACCCCGACAAGCACGGGATATCAAATTCAGCTATCCTTGAAAAGTTGCAGATGCAATTTGAGGGCGATGATAAAGATATTATTGAACAGTATTTGCGTGGCAATGCAGAGAAGAAACTAACAATGAAGGATATTCTGGGCTACATCTCAAAAGATGACACAGTGACACTGACATTAGTGAAAGAACTAGTCGATGAAGGAATCATCTGTGAGATCCATCAAGTGTTCTATCATTCGAGTACAATTGACCAAATCCAGATGAATATGGTTGAGCAATTATCAAACTTTCATCGGAAGTTCAACTTGAAGGATGGGGTTTCAAAAGAAGAACTACGAAAAAGTGCAAGCATTAAACTGAGTACGAAAGAATGGGATATGATGCTTGGTGTCATTGAAAAAGAGGGACTCATTAAGATTCAGTCAAACACCGTATCGCTTGAGGGGTTTTCTGTACAATACACTGCTCACCAACAGAAGATAAGAGATGAAATAGAGCAAGTGCTGCTCGAGAGCAAGTTCACGCCACCGGCAGTTCAAGAATTAACGAGCAACCATCAACGAGCCTATGTAGAAGTATTAGCATCTTTGCTTGGCAAGACGGTTGTAGGGCTTGACCAACAAACTGTGATTCATCAAACGTTTTACGATGAGGCTGAAGCAATTGTCTTGAAACAGCTCGACGAGAATGGTGAAATTACCCTAGCACAACTCCGTGATGCGATTAAGTCAAGCCGTAAATATGCTGTCCTGCTACTAGATGACTTTGATAAAAACAAAATCACCAGAAGAATTGGCGATAAACGTGTCCGTTTTGGGACTAAAATGTGATGTTTTTACGACATCTGATATCCTATTGCCTTTTACAATAGGGATTCCAACAATGGACAATGAAAGCTGAATAGTGCGAGTGCATAGGGATGAAAAGTAGCGGGCCGTGAAAGAAACAGATACCATCGTAGGGATAAACAGATTTAACCATATCAGGTAAGCAAGGTTGTAAATGTATAAACAAAAGGGGCAAAATCTACGCTATAAAGGATAAAAACCGCGATGATCCAACAGATGAAAAACAGATTTACCAATTTGAAGAACCATAACTAATGATTTATAGCAAAGATTTGTTATAATGGTAGTACCATAAAAAAGAATGAGGAAAAAATGAATAAATCGTTGATTGAGTTTGCTCAAAAAATACAAACAGATTTGCCCCTTACCACAGATTCCGCCAATAAACTTGTCGATGAGGCAATGGGTCTCTATCGCCAGTATCGTGTACAAATTTTGGAAAACAATGAAAAAAATCTATTTGGTAATGTACGCGATCAAGAGAAAGAATCAATTGTGATTAATTTCAAGCCCACTATCAAAAATAGCTGCAGTTGCTCATCAGAGGAGCCAATTTGTCGACATCAATTGGCGCTGTTTTTTGCTGCTTTTGATCGCTATCAAAGCGTTACTAAGTGGATCGAGCGCTGGAAATTAGCTAGTGAGCAAAATGAACTACATCATTTTTCATATTCGGTTGACATTGAAGTTGAATTGAATAACTGGATTTGGTTTGCTGAAGAAGCGGCACGAAGGGTACTGGGGCGGAATGGTTTTGGCAATTACTATGGTGAGTACAATTTCTTCTCTGCCTTTACGAGAGAGATTCAGACACGTATGCCGGTGGACCCGGGGCTTGAAAACCTTTATTTAATTGTTAGTTTTTACTTTGGACTAAAGGAAATCTGGCTAAACGAGGACCCAGAAACAGTTAGTACCTATTACAAAAGTAAGTCGGAGTATTTTTTAGAGTATTTAGAGTCTGCAGTGTATAGCTATGCCGAGGCCCAGATTCCCGAAAATGCAGAAGTTGTTTTGAAACGACTGCGGGAAGAGACACAACTAGCTTGCTTTACAAACAAAGATTATTTGCTGCAAAAATGGCCTGTGTATTGTTGGTTTTGGTCAGAACTATTCGCGAGCAGTAAAGAACGGAGAGCTGAAATCGACAGATTGCAACTTGTTGCCAAGGACGTCTTTACTAAACCTGCGTTGATGTTTCTTTGGACGATCGAAAATGAGCC
>JAVBKF010000059.1:0-3513 GCA_031554215.1 Caryophanales bacterium | reverse complement strand
CTGCTGATTTCAAACCGCTGAAACTAAAGTCATAGCTGTCTTCTAGCCACGCGCGTGGCAACTTAATTGTTGCTGTACCAAGTGCAGCAAGGCGATCAATATGCGGCCCCCCTGGATACGGCAGGTCCAAAATCCGTGCGACTTTGTCATAAGCTTCACCAGCGGCATCATCGCGTGTTTCGCCAATTACTTCAAATTCACCATGTGCTTTCATCAGCACAAGTTCCGTATGTCCCCCTGACACAACAAGTGCCAATAGTGGAAACTGAAATTCTGCAACGAAACGATTTGAATAAATATGACCGGCAATATGATGTACTGGGATTAGTGGCTTGCTATGTGCGAAAGCAAGCGCCTTTGCGGCATTGACGCCAATGAGGAGTGCGCCAACAAGGCCAGGTCCTTCAGTCACAGCAATCGCATCAATGTTTGCCATTGTTACCTTAGCTTCAATCAGCGCGGCCTCAATAACAGTTGTAATCTCCTCCACATGATGACGCGAAGCAATCTCAGGTACAACCCCACCAAATCGCTTATGACTCTCAATTTGCGATGCGACAATATTACTAACAATTTCACATCCATTGCGAATCACCGCAGCTGCAGTTTCATCACAACTGGATTCTATCGCTAGAATCATCGTCTGTTTATTGGTTATAATTTGTTCTGAATTTGCTTGTCTATTTCTCATAATTCCACCCACATCACATATGCATCTTCTAAATTATCGGAGTAGTAGCCCTTTCGGGTACCACCGAAGGTAAATCCGTGCTTCTTATACAATCGCTGCGCTGCTAAATTACTGACACGTACTTCAAGCGACAACTGGTGAATCCCAGCTTTCTTTGCATAGTCTAGCATATGGTGAAACAAAGTATCACCTAGTTTCTGGCCTCGGTAACTCGGTAGTACAGCAATATTAGTAATTGTCGCTTGATCAAGTACAAACCAAGCACCACAATAGCAAACAATTTCACCGCCTATTTCACCAACAAAATAAACCGAACTATCATTTTGTGTCATTTCAAATACAAACGAATCACGTGACCAAGGTACCGTGAAAGATTGATGTTCAATCGCGAGTACCTGCTCAATATCGTCAGCTGTCATTCTACGAATCAACATGACGTGCCTTCATTTTGCGCTGTGAGCCAATTGGTTTCCGCCTCAGCTAGGCGCGCATAATTTGGTGTAAAACTGTGAACATCCTCACTGGGTAACCCAGTGCAAAGATGTGCGAGCTGACTAGCACGAGGCATATTCATCGCTGCAGTAGCAAACTGTGCCTGATCACCCAGGATACCCTTGATTGTCTCCTGATGAATCTGCGTATCCGCTCCGATAAATAGCACAGGCTTCTGTAGTTTGGTAAGCTCAGTTGCCCAATTATCGCAGAGCACAATGTGATCGTCACTGACGCGGGTAAGAAGACCATTGCTACTACTAAAAAGCGATGTGAAAACTTGTCCGCGCCTAGCATCAATCATTGGTGTAATGTAGCCGTCAAAGCCTGCACCATTTTGCGCTAGTGAGTGAAGGCTAGAAATGCCAACAAGTTCTGCGCCAAGTGTCCATGCAAGTGTTTTCGCTAAGGTAACACCAATCCGCACACCTGTGTAGGATCCGGGCCCTTTGGCGACAACAATCTTTGTGATGTCAGCAGGTTTCGCTTGGCAGTGTGTCATTAGTTGCTTCACTGCTGGCATCGCTTGAACCGAGTGTGTTTTTTTGATAGTGGTAGAGAATTCACCGAGCACCGTTTGCTCGCTCACGAGGGCAACGCTTAGTGCCTGTGTTGATGTATCAATAGCAAGAATCATTGCAAGAGCCCTCCTAAGATTGTGCAGATTTGTTCGTAACGCATGCCAGACGGCTCACAGGTAATTGTTCTTGATGTATCACCACTACGTGTAATGGTAATTGTTAGGCGTTCTGGCGGGAGCTGATTCGCGATTAAATGAGCCCATTCAATCACACAGATACCGTCACCAGAGAAATACTCATCAAAGCCCAAATCCTCATCTTCATCAGAGAGGCGGTAGACGTCAAAATGATAGAGCGGAAATTTCCCTTGATACTGTTTCATAATTGTAAAAGTTGGGCTGTTTACTGTTCGAGTTACCCCGATTGCCCCTGCAAGTGCTTTCGTGAAAGTTGTTTTGCCAGCACCGAGATCGCCCTCAAGTGTTAGGACATCACCTGCTATGAGCACGGAACCTAACATGGATGCGAAGCGGGCTGTTTCAGTTTCAGAAGCACAATCTATTGTTAAATTTATCATCTACATCACCATTTCAAACTTTACTATCGTTCTATTTTAGCATACAAGCCCTACCTGTTTCATACATTTGATTGAACAGTGAGGACAAACTTTGTGCCGAGGGGATTTTTTTGAGGGAAGGCTTGGGTTTGCCCGAATACCAATGAGGTGACGTGTATGAAACAGATCGCATTTATTAGGAAGAATATTCAATCGATATTATTACTTGTGGCAACGGCTTTCTTTACAGCATTGCTGTTCTATGTTAATTCTAACCCTGTCATTTCTGCTTTTTCTTATAAGGATAACACGAGGGCATTTTACAAGGGGGAGCAAGGGGTTGCGCTGACCTTTGATATTAATTGGGGCGATGAGAATGCTGAGGCAATAATAGATGTGCTGGATAAGGAAAAATTTCATTCAGCTACTTTTTTTCTATCGGGTGCGTGGATTGAGCGGCATCAGCATATTGTCGAGAAACTAATCGAGCGGAAATTTGAAATTGGTATCCTTGGCTACAATTATCAGGATTACACGGGAATGTCCGAAGAAGAGATTGTGAAGGATATGTCTGAGGCAATTGTGATTTGTGAGAAGGTTGGCATTGAGAAGGTTAGCCTTGTCCGTGCACCGACTGGGACTTTTGATGAGAAGGCATTGAAGGCTGCGAGCCGTTTAGGGCTGACAATGGTGTCTTGGAGCGTAGATCCGAGCGATTGGAAGAACCCGGGGACTGAGAAGATTTTGAATGTTGTTGGGAAAGCGGATGAGGGCGATATTGTTTTGCTACATGCTTCTGATAGTGCATTGCAGACTGCAAAGGCGCTGCCGCAGATTTTCGATTTGATTTATGAGAAGGAATTGACGCCGCTGACTGTTTCGGAGATGCTCGCTAATGGGAAGGCGAAGACTAAGGAGATTTCGTTTGGCGATTGATGTGAATTAGGCAATTTTTAACTAAAGTAACGCAATTGTTTATTCTGTCACTTTAGTTTATAAAAGAGCTTGCTTTTGCTAGGTAGATTTTTTTACAGTCAATCTTTGATGGTGATATTGGGAGTATGCTGACTTGTTCTAAAGCTAACGGCGTTACTTTTGGGTCAATTTTTTCATGTGCTTATAAAATTGAAAAAATTTTCACATTATGATATAGTAGCTGAAAGTCTGAAACACAAGGTGTATTGAAATTTGTTTAGAATTTTAATTTAAATGATAAGTTTAACTAAAACATATGATGTTAATTTTGCCTTGTG
>JAVBKF010000227.1:0-22292 GCA_031554215.1 Caryophanales bacterium | reverse complement strand
TACACTCTAGTATTCGTATACGTAACTGATTGAAAATTTGGAATGGATTGTTCGTTTAGAAAAGTAATAAACTCGCCGAGGTCAGCCTGGTAATGTTTAATGGTATTATCTGAGAAATTTTTTTCAATACGCATATAATCCATAAACAAATCAAGCAATTCTGTAAAATTTTTCATAGATATTTACCTCATCACCAATAACCTATCACAATTTTAGATAATATTCAATTAACTATACTGACTTTTTGGAATTGTACCAACGATTCGAGTGCTCGGTTTGCTAATTGGTCATACCGTTCAGCTTTATTCTTAATCCGTGCCGGGAGCGGTGGTAATAAGCCAAAGTTTGCGTTCATTGGTTGGAAATTGTGTTGACTTGTTGTTGTAATGTAATGCGCCATTGCGCCAATCACTGTATCTTGTGGAAACACCAATGTTGCTTGCCCACTAGCTAACCGGCAAGCGTTCAGTCCGGCAATGAGTCCTGAAGCAGCTGATTCAACATACCCTTCTACACCTGTCATCTGTCCTGCAAATAGTAGCTGACTTTTCACCTTTGATTCATAGCTTGGTGACAGGTATTTTGGTGAATTAATAAATGTATTTCGGTGCATCACGCCATAACGAACGATCTCGACATTTTCGAGCCCCGGGATGAGGCGAATCACCTGTTTCTGCGCTGGCCAAGTCATATGTGTCTGGAATCCAACAATGTTATACAGGGTCGCTGCTGCATCATCTTGTCTCAGCTGCACGACTGCGTAAGGTCTCCGGTCGGTTTTGGGGTCTTCTAATCCAACTGGTTTCATTGGTCCGAACAGCATCGTTTTTGCACCACGTTTTGCTAGAACCTCAATAGGCATACAGCCTTCAAAATATACTTCTTTCTCAAAATTCTTGAGTGGCACAACATCAGCCGCAATCATCGCTTCAAAAAAGCGCTCAAATTCCTCTTTCGTCATTGGGCAGTTTAAATAAGCAGCTTCACCTTTATCGTAGCGTGACTTTAAGTACACCTTAGAGAAGTCTATGCTGTCTTTTTCTAAAATTGGTGCAGCCGCATCGTAAAAGTAAAAGTAATCCTCACCAATCAGTGCTTTGATTTCTTCACTAAACGCTTCACTGGTTAGTGGACCCGTCGCCACCACGGTAATCCCTTCTGGAAATGCTGTTACTTCCTCATCGAATACCGTAATATTAGGATGGTTTCTCAGTTTATCAGTTACTGCCATAGAAAATTCTTCACGGTCTACTGCTAAAGCACCACCAGCGGGTACAGCGCATTCATCCGCACATTGGATAATCACTGAATCAAGCAAGCGCATTTCAGCTTTCAAAACACCGACAGCATTGGTCAGCGTATTCGAGCGCAAGGAGTTGCTACAAACAAGCTCCGCAAATTGATCGGAAGAATGAGCAGGCGTCTGCTTGACTTTACGCATCTCATACAGATTGACCTTACACCCGCGTCTCGCAGCTTGCCAAGCGGCTTCACTGCCTGCGAGTCCGGCACCAATAATATTAATTGTCTCCATCACATTACCTCTTTGTTTTTTTATATTCGTAAGGCTTCATACAGCTTCTTGATCTAAGAAAGGCAAATCATTCCTGACTAAAAATGAGCAATCAGCATGCCATGCTATTGCATTCACACCATTTCATCTAACGAGTGCACCAAAAGTGCATAGCTACTGCCTAAGACAAAGCGCCATATCCTTACTGGAAGCTCCAGAAAAGATATAGCGCGAATCATCAGTAAGCCACTCTAGAAGAATGGTCATCATAACACCGTCCGAAAAAAAAGACAGTCGTTACGCGTACCGCTACAAGTGAAGAGTGTTCGGCATCCGAACACCATTACGCCTGAATTTCCTCTTTAAATCCACAACTAGGGCATTGTACTTGCGTACCTTTTTTCAATTTTTTCTCAATCAAATTGCTCTCACAAGTTGGGCATTTACGATCAATTGGTTTATCCCATGATACATAATCACAATCAGGATAGCGATTACAGCCATAAAATAATCGTTGTTTTTTACTTTTTCGTTCAATGATTTGACCTTCCTGACACTTAGGACAGGCAACACCAACCTCTTTGATAATCGGCTTAGCATTCCGGCAGTCTGGAAAATTACTGCAAGCCATGAACTTACCATAGCGACCCATTTTGAAAACCATCGGGTGACCACAGTGTTCACAATCCTCACCTGTTGGTAAATCACGAATTTCAACTTTCTCCATTTCTAGCTCAGCCTTCTCTAAATGCTGACTGAAATCTTGGTAAAACGAGTCAATCACTTTAACCCATTTCGTATCCCCGTCTTCGACCAAATCGAGCTGTTGTTCCATGTTTGCAGTAAATTTGACATCAATGATGTTCGGAAAGAATTCTTTCATGATGGTATGGACAACTTCACCAAGTTCAGTTGGAATAAACCGTTTGTTATCAAGTGTCACATAGCCCCTTTTCAAAATTGTATCAATTGTCGGTGCATACGTCGACGGTCTTCCTATTCCCAGCTCTTCAAGTGTTTTCACCAAACGTGCCTCTGAATAACGTGCCGGTGGTTGCGTGAAATGCTGTTTAGGCTCGAGGCTAAGTGCACTCACCTTATCACCTTCAATCATCTCAGGCAATAGATTGTCTTTTTCTTCCTGCTTGTCATCACTTTCGACATAGACCTTCATAAATCCAGGAAATTGAATTTTCGAGCCATTTGCACGGAAAACAACACCATTATTTTCTAAGTCAGCAGTTACCGTGTCGATAATCGCTGGTGACATTTGGCTAGCAACAAATCGTTCCCAAATCATTTTGTACAATCTAAATTGATCCCGAGATAAGAAGCTCTTCATGCTCTCAGGTGTCCGGGAGATACTCGATGGTCTTATCGCTTCATGCGCATCCTGAGCGTTACTATTCTTCTTTGCTGCGCGCGGTACTTTGTTCACATACGGTTCACCGTATGTTTCAGAAATAAAGCTTTGCGCCTCATCTTTAGCCGTCTCAGAAATCCGGGTTGAGTCTGTACGCATATACGTAATTAAACCAACTTCGCCGCCCTTACCAATCGCAATTCCCTCGTAGAGTTGTTGCGCGAGCATCATCGTTTTTCGTGTTCGGTAATTGAGCTTCCGTGACGCATCCTGTTGCAGTGACGAAGTCGTAAATGCAAATGCTGGATTACGCTTTCGCTCTTTCTTTGTGACAGTTTGAACAATAAAATCTTTGCCCTTGACCTGATCCAATACGCGTTTTGTATCAGCTTCCGAATGCAAGTCGCCTTTATCACCGTCAATACTGTGAAATCCGGCTGTAAACGTTTCCGCTTTTTTCTTGAACGACCCAGGTATTGTCCAATACTCCTCTGGCTTAAAGTCTCTAATCTCTTGTTCCCGGTCAATGATAATCCCAACAGAGACAGACTGCACCCGACCAGCACTAAGACCTTTCTTCACTTTTTTCCATAAAAGTGGACTGATTTTGTAACCGACGAGACGGTCCATAATTCTTCGCCCTTGCTGAGCATCGACTAAATCCATATTGATTGGACGCGGATGCTTAAAGGATTCCTTAATCGCATCTTTCGTGATTTCGTTAAAAACAACACGACAATCTGTTTCAACATCGACGCCAAGAATATGTGCTAAATGCCACGCAATTGCTTCCCCTTCGCGATCCGGGTCAGCTGCGAGATAAATTTTCTTCGCTTTTTTCGCACTTTTCTTCAAGTCTTTGATAATATCGCCTTTTCCGCGAATATTAATATAACTTGGCTCGAATTCATTTTCAACATCAATCCCAATCTTACTTTTGGGTAGGTCACGAATATGACCCATAGAGGCTTTCACAGCATATTTACTGCTTAAATACTTCTTAATTGTCTTTGTTTTAGCGGGTGATTCCACAATTACTAAATAATCTGCCATTTTTCATCTTCCCTACAACTTAATATTTCAAAAGAAATCTTCATTCTTAATTGCAGACTTTAGTACATCCCAAAGAATTTTGCAACTGTTTTTTTTAAATTACTTAGATTATAGACCCCATTCTTGTAAAATATCCATACTATTTCGTACTAATTTAGCACCTTCATCAATTAAACTATTCGGACCTTCAGAACATGAAGAGAAAATATTACCGGGTAATGCAAAGATATCTTTCCCCTGATCAAGCCCTTGGTGAACAGTAATAAAGGTGCCGCTTCGTTTCTTTCCTTCAATGACAAAAATACCACGAGACAGCCCACTAATAATACGATTACGCATTGGAAAATGCCATTTTTTTGGCTCTGTAATCGGTGGATACTCAGACAAAAGTAACCCTTTGGCACCTATGTCGATTGCGAGCTTTGTATTCTCTTTTGGGTAAATATGCTCAAAACCACCGCCAATCACTGCAATCACTTCCCCATTTGATGCTAATGCACTTTCTTGTGCAATCGAGTCAATCCCTTTGGCGAGTCCGCTAATAATCGGCACACCATTCCGGCTAATATCAGGAATTATTTGCTTTGTGGCTGCAATGCCGTAGGGCGTTGGTGTTCTAGTACCAATGACAGCCAAGATGTTACCGCCCTCCAGAAGGGACAGATTGCCTTTGCAGTAAAGAACCCATGGTGGTCGATGGATTTCTTTTAGCCTAGTTGGGTAGAGATGATCTTTCATTGTCAACATGCAGGTGCCATTTTCTTGATAATTGGAATAGCTGGATTTGAGGTCGTCATTTCCGAGGTCTGTTAAAAAATCGTAGATAGTCGTTGTGGACTGATGGAGAATGGATTGCCAGTAGCGCATTTCCCTTTGATAGAGCAATTCTAGTTCAGGATCATCTTGCAAAATCGTTGAAATCGTCTGCCAGCTAGCACCACGACAGTGGTCTAGATGAACTAATCGTTGTTGCCAATTGGTCATATATTCTCCTCCAAAATTAGTCTAGTAATTTCCCAGTGAAAGTAATTATACCAGTAATATTTCAGATACCTAAACCTTTTTTGACATCATCACAATTCAATACCCCAATCATCTAGGCAATGGATCACAGCGAAATCAACAAATAAGCAACCGTTAGCCTAGTTTTCACCAACGATTGCTCCTATTTAGCCAGTTTACAAGCGTTTATTGGATTGTTCTACATTTCTCATAAAGCCCAGTCTCGCGTAGTACTTTAATTAGCGTTTCACCCATTACAGCGGGGGTTTCTGCTACCGTAATACCACAGTTTCTCATTGTGGTAATTTTCTCAGCAGCCGTTCCCTTACCGCCTGAAATAATCGCTCCTGCATGTCCCATTCGCTTGCCGGGAGGCGCTGTCACCCCGCCAACAAAACCAACAACGGGCTTCGTCATATTCTCTCTCACCCACACAGCTGCTTCTTCCTCAGCCGTACCACCAATCTCGCCGATCATGATCACGGCGTAAGTGTCGGGATCGTCATTGAATGCTTTTAAACAATCAATAAAATCAGTCCCATTCACTGGGTCTCCGCCAATGCCAACCGCAGTTGTTTGGCCAATTCCCTCAGTCGTAAGTTGATGGACTGCTTCATATGTGAGCGTACCTGAGCGGGAGACAACGCCAACATGCCCTTTCGCATGAATATAGCCCGGCATAATCCCGATCTTGCACTCGTCTGCTGTGATAACGCCAGGGCAATTGGGTCCAACGAGCCTTGTCTTCCTGCCTGCCATATAACGTTTCACCTTCACCATATCAAGAACAGGAATATGCTCCGTAATACAGATGGCTAAATCGAGTTCGGCATCCACAGCTTCCAGAATGGCATCTGCCGCAAAAGCCGCCGGTACATAGATGACTGAAACGGTACAATTCGTTGCCGCTCTCGCCTCAGCAACCGTGTTAAAAACCGGTACGCCTGCGGCCATGGCACCACCTTTACCAGGGGTTACACCACCAACAATCTGTGTCCCGTATGCAAGCATTTGTTCCGTATGAAACAGTGCGGTCGCACCTGTGATACCTTGGACAATCACCTTCGTATTTTTGTCGATAAAGATACTCATCTGTTCTCACCTCCAACAAGATGGACAATTTTTTGAGCGCCGTCTGCCATCGAGTCTGCGGAAACTAAATTAAGGTCTGAATCCGCTAAGATTTGTTTCCCTTTTTCAACATTTGTTCCTTCAAGGCGTACGACAACAGGGACTGTTAAGCCTAGCTGCTTGGCTGCTTCTACAACGCCTTCCGCTATGACATCACACTTCATAATGCCACCGAAAATATTAATGAAAATTCCTGCTACTTTGGCATCAGAAAGAATAATCTTACACGCCTCAGTGACTTTCTCCGCTGTTGCACCACCCCCAACATCGAGAAAATTTGCGGGATCGCCGCCATAATGTTTGATAATATCCATCGTTGCCATCGCAAGACCAGCACCATTCACCATACATCCGATGTTTCCATCTAGTGCAATATAGCTTAAATCGTAAGCAGATGCCTCTATTTCCTTCGGATCTTCCTCATCAATGTCACGGTAGCTGACAATGTCTTTATGGCGATATAACGCATTTGAATCGAAATTCAGCTTCGCATCCAAAGCCATCACCAAACCATCACCTGTTGTCACCAAAGGATTAATTTCTGCAATTGAACAATCCTTTTCAACAAAAGCTTGATAAAGCCCCATTAAAAATTTCACTGTCTGGTTTACCAGCTCGTTAGGTATATTGATTTGGAATGCAACTCGGCGCGCTTGAAACCCAGTTAAACCAACCACTGGATCAATCACTTCTTTGACTATTTTTTCAGGGGAATTCGCTGCTACTTCTTCAATATCCATGCCCCCTTCCTCAGATGCCATTAAGACAACGCGTGACGTTGCTCGGTCCAAAACAAGCCCAACATAATATTCTTTTTGAATATCACAACCTTCTTCGATCAGTAAGCGTTTGACTTCCTTACCTTCGGGACCAGTTTGGTGCGTTACAAGTGTTTTTCCAAGAATTTCACTTGCAAAAGCATGTACTTCATCGAGATTCTTAGCGACTTTGACACCGCCAGCCTTCCCGCGACCGCCTGCATGAATTTGTGCTTTTACAACACAAACTGTTGAATCTAGTGACCTTGCAACAGCGACAGCTTCATCGGCCGAGAAAGCAACTTGTCCATTTGGAACCCTAACGCCATATTGCCGCAGGATTTCTTTGCCTTGATGCTCATGAATATTCATTGATAGTCTCCTATTCTGTTTAGTCCGAAATACAATTCTCATTGTATCGAAAACCATTTATGAATGTCTATTTTTTCATACTACAACCTCAAGGTTTGCCAAGGTGATTTCGCCTAAGAAAGGGTGGTCACGCCTAGGACATTGTACGGACAATTAACAGAAGGCAAAGAAAAAGAGTTCAGGTGCTCTCCCTAAACTCTGTAAAAGCGCAATAAATTTGTGTGTCTGTCTATGTGAGCTCCGATAACGGGTAAAAGCTCATCCGATGAATCGGTGTAGCGCCATACTGTTCAATTGCCTCAAAATGGTCGCGCGTTCCGTACCCCATATTCCGCTCAAAACGATAAGCAGGAAATGCTGCTGCATAGGTCCGCATCAGCCGGTCTCGTGTCACTTTTGCAATCACGGATGCTGCTGCAATTGAGATCGAGCGCGCATCTCCCTTGATCAATGACATTTGCGCCGTTTCCACTGGTAATTTCATGGCATCTATCAATAAGTATGTCGGCTCATTTGACAGTGAGGCAATCGCTTTCATCATCGCCACTTTTGTTGCCTCATAGATATTGATGCGATCAATTTCGTCTGCCTCAACAATGCCGACGCCAACCGCCAATGCATGCGCCTGAATGTAATTGTAGAATTCATCACGCTTCTTCTCAGATAACTGCTTTGAATCATTGAGCCCTAGTAGGTAAAAATCTGCTGGTAATACCACGGCACCTGCTACTACAGGACCCGCAAGCGGACCACGACCTGCTTCATCAACACCCGCGATTACCCACGCACTTTCACTACGCAACTGCGCCTCAATTTCACTCATCTCCTGAAATTTGCGTGCTAAACGTTGCTCTTTTTCAATGCGGTTCACACAACTTTTGGCTAGTGCTTGAACTGTTTTACGTGAATCATTTTGGCAATCAATTAGCAAATCATGATCTAACCGATCAATCGTTTGCAATAACTGCTTTAGCTCATTCGCCGTTTTCATCGGTCAGCTCCTCATCAAAATCACTTGGCTTTTCAAATGTGATCGCACCAAATCGCTCTGCACGAATATCGTGAACAATTGTTTCAGCAACACGATCATAGTCCACAAGACCACCTTTGCCTGTACATGCACGCACTTTTCCAATACGATCAAAGGTCTCCAAAACGTCCTCAGAAATTGATTCTAATTGATACTTATCTAACAATCTTTCTGGATAATTTGTTGCTAAAAATTGCAATCCATAAACAGAAACTTCGTGCAGATTGAGAATCGTATCTTTGATAGCACCAGATAGCGCCAATTTCTTCCCAATCTCTTGGTCTTCAAACTTTGGCCAGAGAATACCAGGCGTATCCAGTAATTCTATTTCCTTATTTAATTTAATCCATTGTTGCGCTTTCGTGACGCCTGGCGTATTCCCTGTTTTAGCAATATTCTTTTTGGCGATACGATTAATCAATGTTGATTTGCCAACATTCGGAATACCGATGATCATCGCCCGAATTGCCCGTGGTCTAATCCCTTTGGCACGCATCTTTTCAAACTTTTCAAAAAGCACTTCCTTCGCAGCTTTGGTAATACTATTTAACCCCTTACCTGCGAGAGAGTTTACAGCAACCGCTGGCAAACTAAGTGCTTCAAAGTAGCTGAGCCATTGTTGCGAGAGTCTCGGGTCTGCCATATCAGCTTTATTCAAAATGAGCAATCTTGGCTTATGCTGAACAATTTCATCAATCATTGGATTTCGAGAAGACAGTGGTAATCTAGCATCCACTAATTCAAAGATAATATCTACCTGCTTTAACTTCTCTGAAACCTCACGTCTTGCTTTTGCCATATGCCCAGGAAACCATTGAATTGTCATTATTATACCCTCACTACATTTTTTTGTGAAAAAGCTCCCTTTTCGTCTAGTAGGTGTCTGAAAAAGAATTATGAAAGGGCTTCGACAAGGTTAAGCGAAATTTTCTTCATAAGCCTTTCATAAAGCTTTTTCAGACATACCCTAGGCATATCAGTGCGTATCAGCAGAGCCCGAATGCAAACTTGCTCACTCGGGCTCTATTATGAATCATATCAACAAACATTCTCTTTACTAGCTTAAAAACTGAATGAAACCCCACTCTGAGGTTGCACAGAATCCAGCCTTTTTGTCACAAGTTAATTCACAAAATGCAAATCAGATAACGGTGAATAGACTAGATTAGCACTACCGACAATTTGCTCCTCATCAACTAAACCAATCATGCGGCTATCCTTGCTATTACGCCGATTATCGCCCATGACAAAGTACTTTCCCTCTGGAATTTTTGTGACACCAGTCGCAGTTTCGAGGGTAAAATCTTCTGTTAAATTCTCACCAGTTAATTCCGCTTTGTATTCATCAAGATAAGGTTCTTCCACCGCTTTACCATCAATGTAGAGAATATCATTCCGGTACTCCAGTGATTCTCCCGGTAAACCAATCACTCGCTTAATATAATCTTCCTCAGCGGTTGCATGAAAGACAATAATATCAAATCGATCTGGTTCAGCAAAACGATACTCCAATTTATTCACAAACATCTTATTTTGATCCTGCAGTGTTGGCATCATCGATTTCCCATGTACTAGCTCAGGTGTGAAGGCATACGAATGGATTAAAAATGCTACTAGCACAGCAATGCCTAGACTTACGCTCCATTCAACAATCTCGCGAACCAATGATTTTCTTCTTTTAAGTTGATCTTTTCTATACATAGTGTCTCCTAAATCAATCAGGGCTAAGGGGTAAGCAACGAACCCTTCATTTGAAGTCTTTGTTAACGCCCTTCTAGAACAATTCTTAAGCTTTCCTGTATCGTAACATAAGGGAAACAACCTGGCAACATGGTTCATCTTCCGGAAATGAATCGATAATAAAGTAAACGCTCCACAAGGATGCTTTACCGAAAAAACGGCATGAAAAACTGCCAATTGTTCAATACAAAAGAAGAACAATGATAACCCAAGAGAGGTGCTAGTTGTAGCGCCTCGAGTTTATCATTGTCCTTTTATTCTGTCAAACCGAAATCTGACAGCGGCCAGAATACAAGATTCGCACGTCCAACAATTTGATCTTCATCAACCAAACCAATCATTCTGCTATCCTCGCTCTTACGCCTGTTATCTCCCATAACAAAGTATTTATCTTCCGGAATTGTAAGTTTCCTTGTCACATCCTCCAGTGTAAAATCAGCTGTCAGGTTTCCACCGGTGAGTTCTGATTTATATTGATCGAGGTAGGGCTCATCAACCTGTTGGTTATTGATATATAGTTCATCATCTTTATACTCTAGCGTGTCTCCCGGCACACCAATCACTCGTTTAATATAGTCCTTCTCTGATGTTGCATGAAAAACAACAATATCAAATCGGTCTGGGTCACTAAAGCAATACGCCATTTTATTTACAATCATTTTATTCTGATCATGTAATGTTGGCATCATAGACTCTCCATCCACCAAAACTGGCGCAAAAACAAACTGATGAAGTAGAAATGCAAACACTGTTGCAAGTAAGAAAGCGACGCCCCACTCCATTATTTCTCTAGAGGTAGACTTCTCAGTTTTCATCATTAATCACTCTCAATATAGTACAGGATAGTATCATCAAAATGAACAAAAGGGACTTAGCAAGTCCCTCTCCTTTTAATTCATTAACGACGAATCTCTTTAATACGTGCCTTTTTACCACGTAAATTACGTAAGTAATAAAGTTTTGCACGACGCACTTTACCGTGACGTACGATTTCAAGTTTCGCGATACGTGGTGTGTGAAGTGGGAATACCCGCTCTACACCTACGCTATAAGAAATTTTGCGAACTGTAAAAGATTCGCTAATTCCACCACCACGACGTTTGATTACTACGCCTTCGTAAACCTGAATACGCTCACGAGTTCCCTCGACAACCTTTACATGAACCTTCACTGTATCGCCAGGACGGAAATCAGGTAAATCTGTACGAAGTTGCTCTTTTGTGATGTCTTCAATCAATTTATGCATCGAATTCAACTCCTTCCACACAAATGCTCATGCATAAAATACGTGTTGCAGCGGAACATTGTAATCCGAGTAAAAACCAAAAGGAATTTTACCACTATCTAATATAATAACACAGCAGAAAAATCCTGGCAACTACAATCTTGATGCTACTGTTTCAAGTATTAAAGTTTTAAAGTATAGTTTTTGACTAGGGTGTATCTGAAAAATATTTATGAAAGGATTTTGACAAGAATTTTTCGATTGGCACGTCAGAGCCATCAATAGTTGCCTCACTATCGTTTCAGACTGTTTTGACATACACGCTACTTGCTAATCTGCGATGCTGATTAGCAAGTAGCGTGTAAAAAATAGCAAATACCCGTGAATATTTGCCGTTTGCGTTCTAAATCTGCGATTTAGCGAACAGAAGGGACAGCACACCGCCCTAGCAAAGCTTAGCAACAACGTACTGCTGCCGTTCTGTTCTAAATCTTCGATTTAGCAAACAGAAGGGACAGCACACGTTGTCTAAGCGAAGCTTAGCAACAACGTACTGCTATGTCTTTTTTAGGGCAAAGTGCAGCGGAAAATTATTCATAAAGCTTTTTCAGAAACACCCTATACAACTTAAACAATTTAATGATCAACACAATACCATTTTCTCCACTTTTAGCCGTTCAAATTAATTGCTATCGTAATTTGCAATTTGAAAAGTAGATAAACCCGAAAGGTACAAGCACCCCTAGAAAAGCATAGATAAGCTCAAATGGAGAGGTAACCAACGCGTAAGAAGTCCATCTGTGCGCTACATTATTTTTTATTTGAACGTGAGTAAATGCCAATAACGCCTAACCGTTTGACAATCATGATTGCAATTAGAACAGCAATCGTTTTATCAAGTAAATCCATTGGTAATTGCGATAGGAACGACGCGCTGAAGATGCTCAAGCCCGTCGCCTTTAGTGCAATGACAATATACGATGTGCCTGCAGAGGTTATCCCGCTAAAAGCAATCGTTGCAATTGTTGCAGCGAGTGCAGAAGCAGGCACAGTTGTACCAAGGACCCCAACAGCCAATTTAGCTGGTTTTTCCCGGTCAAAGAACTGACGCTTATAAAATAGTCCCGCTAATAAACCCACCAGCATTTGTACTGGAATAAAGTAATAAGCGGTTGGATCAAACAGTGTACCCGAAATCAGTAAAGTCAGCGCACCAGCCACCATTCCATAAAGTGGCCCGAATAGAAAAGCCGCAATAAAAGTGCCGATTGTATCTAAGAATAGAAACTGAATGGTTACAGCAATATAGGCGCCAATAATGTTAATGGCGATGGCCATCGCCATGATTGAAATTTTCCGTGTTTTCATGATTGACCGATAAGCCTCGTTTCTTGTGGAAACAGCCGGCCAAAGAAAAACCGTTTAAACTGCTGCGCATCGACGCTTGTTAGCACATGACAATTCGCTTTCTCATGATAGAAATCTGCACTATCTACAACTGATTGACCTGCTGAAATATCCGAAGTCGCAACATCAACAAAACTAGAAAAGCCTCTACATAGCGACCGATCAATGAAATAGGCCACTGCTAATGGATCATTGATTACACAGCCAATTGTCCGTTCCTGCTCCCAGTGAAAATCAACATAGAATTTTGTAATCGCAACAATAAATTCACTCACTGGTGAGTCAATTCCTTTAAGCATTGTGATTTCCTCTGGTGTGAGTACGATCTGCCTAGTCACATCGAGTCCAACCATTGTAAATGGTACGCCACCAGTCAATAATACTTTTTTAGCTGCTTCTGGATCAACCCAGAAATTAAATTCAGCGACTGGTGAACAATTCCCGTGACTTTTGAAAGCGCCACCCATTGTCACAATTTCAGACAATTGCTTGAAAGTTGCTTGATCTTGCTCCAATGCCTTGGCAAGGTTTGTTAGAGGTCCGAGCGCAATCAAACTGAGATTCGGGATGTCTCGCACCGAACGAAGGATGAAATCGACACCACCATTAGCATAGGATGCCTCAGACGTTGTCACTTCTGGATAGAAAGTTTCCCCAAGTCCATCAACACCATGTGTATCCTCAGCTGTAACGAGTGTTCGCTCAGCTGGAACTGACTCCCCAATATAGACGGGAACATCTAGTCGATCCATCAGCTTTAGCACCTTCAATGCATTTTTCGCTCCCTGTGCTGCCGGGACATTGCCAGAAACAATTGTGAGCCCCCGGACATCAAGTTCCGGTGATTCTAGCGCGAGCATGATTGCGAGTGCATCATCAATCCCCGGGTCTGTGTCAATGATAACTGGTCTACGTTTCATTCAATAATTTCTCCTTTTTTTGCTAGTAAATTTGCTAGTAAAATATATAGGCTACACGTGAAGCTAATCGCCTACTTTGCAGCAGGACAGTCCTTTGCATCCGCCTGTTTCAAGCGCTTTTCAAAAAAAATCCAAAAAAAATGCCACACTAAAATAGTGCGACGCCGCATTATCCTAGTTTTTTATAGAGGGATGGTAAATGAACCTCTCCGAATTCACTTGCTGAACAATTGAATTCTCATATATACTGAACTATGATAGTATAGCATAAATAGATATAGAATAAATCTAAAAAAAATATTTTCTGTTCAGCGATTGGATAAGCAAAAATCGCTACTTTGAAGCCTAATTGTAACTAAGTAAATCAGGGCTTCACTACATTACATTTCTTAAGGGAGAAGCAGAATCCAATGCAACGATATAGCAAAATCACCAAGAAAAATCCACGGGAAATAGTTTTATTGAAAGGTAGACCGTGCTTTTGGAGCAAATGTACCTTCTGTGACTACATTGCAGATAATTCACGCGACAAAGAGCTCATTATGCGTGTGAATAAAGAGTTACTTAGTCAAGTGACTGGCGAATTTGGCGTGTTAGAAGTCATCAACTCCGGTAGTGTATTTGAGTTACCGAAAGAGACATGGGCTGACATCTTACAAGTAATAGAGGAGAAACAAATCCAGCAATTATTCTTCGAAGCCCACTGGGCATTTCGCGGACGTTTGCAGGAAGTCCGTGATTATTTTGGGATTAAGATATTCTTCAAAATCGGTATCGAAACATTTGATCATGATTTCCGTGAGCATGTGCTCATCAAGGGTGCTGATTTCCAAACACCTGAAGAAGTTGAAGCACTATACGATTCCGCTTGCCTAATGGTTGGCATTCAGGGACAAACGAAAGCAATGATCCGAACCGATATGGAGATTATTCAGCGACTGTTCAAACACGCGACGGTTAATATCTTCATTGAAAATACAACGCCAGTGAAAGCCGACCTAGCGCTAATTGAATGGTTTGAAACAGAATTCGCTTTCCTTGAAGATAACCCAAAAATCGAAGTCCTCTGGCATAATACCGATCTTGGTGTAGGGTAATCTCACAGTGTTTCTAACACATTAGTTTCGTTCGTCCAGATCATGTAACTTCTACAGAAACCTAGCATTTGAGTGCCGAGTCAACTCAGTGAAGGAAGCGCCAGCGAGCGGAACAGTCATTGCTTTTTTCTGGCAATATGCGCTCCACTCGCCCGCTGCATGATGAGTATTCAGGCATGTCTAGACTGGTGAAAACCGTTCTCCCTTCAAATCAACACAAAAATGAAGCCCAAGTAGCTCCCTCTCCGCGCAATCTATTTGAAACCTTACTTTCAACATGACATTACTAGCGATTGTTACTTAGCGAATCAATGACCCATCCTTATCTATGCCAATGTAATTAAACAATCACAACATCCGCTAATCCTTTCCCACGAACAATTTCCGCTAGCTTCATCATTTGCACATCTGTTGGCCTTGCTAGCTGTGGCAAATAAGCTTCGCGCACGCCCCAGTGCCGATACTTAATGAGCTTATAGCGAACATTCTCATCAGTCTTCGCAACGATTTCTGCTACATTTATTACTGTATTTTCACAATCAAAATCACCAACTAGCACAACAGTTCTTACTTCAAACAGTTTGCCTAATGCCGCACAGTACGTTAAGTTCTTCAATACATTTTCATTCCTGACACCAGTCAGCTGCCGATGCTTCTCGCTATCGAACGCCTTGACATCAAGCATCACGCCGTCCGTCAGATTCATTAGCGCCTCGGAATTCCATAGCGGGACACCGCCATTCGTGTCAATAAACGTAGTCAGCCCCTCCGCCTTTGCTAGCTCAAACAGTGCAATCAGAAAATCCTTTTGCAATGTACACTCACCACCAGAGACAGTAATCCCGCGAATAAATGGGCGTACCTTATGAATCTCAGCCATGACTGCCTCCGCTGTGAGGTGAAGCACTTTCGGCGAAGATAAATGCGGACAGCTTCTCAAGCAGGCATCACACTCAGTGCAATTATCTGAACGATAGATGACCTTACCATTCTTTATCATTAAGGCTTCTGACTGGCAAGAAGGCACGCAAATACCACAGTGAATACAATCATTGATTGTTTCTGGATTATGGCAATACAAGCAATTGAACATGCATCCCTGTAAAAAAATCGCAAACCGGTTCCCAGGCCCATCAACAGAACTGAACGGAATCAGCCGATTAATTTTCCCATTAGACATTGCGTACTTTTCTTTCTAAAATTTTCGCATTCTTGACTGAACCTAGCCCCAGAACAACAGCATCATTGAGGACAGCTTCACCACGATCAAGTTTCTCCATATCAGAACGTTTCACCAGATATCCAGTAATGCGAATCACATCGCTATCACTTCCATAGGTTGAGAAATAACGCATCCCTGAATGAAATGCTCCTTTAATGATGTCAAGGATGTAAGCTGGGTTCTTACCTGCCACCTCATCAAATGGAAAAATATCGCCAATCCCGCTCGGGAAATATTGATGATAAAGTGCTGTTTGTTTGATGTGATCTAATAGTGTTGGCTCCTCACCAATTGGCACACGGCATCCCGGGCTAATCCCAAAATCAGTTTCAATCCCTACTTGGGCATGCAAAAGAAATTTACCATCCGTGTGTACGCAATGGGCGTTTTGTCTCGTCGCAAGTTCCGTTTCCATCGTGCGAACGATTTTCAAACCAAGTTCATTCGCGCGCTCACTATAGCCGAAGCGGTCCTTCTGCTCCTCGGCACAGAGCAAAATATTGACGCATTCCGCAAGTCCAACAATCCCAAACATACCAGTGAAGCGATTGCGATCAACCAAGCCTTCCTGCACCAGAAAACTAGTTTCAAAGAACTGGCTTTCATTCACAAAGAAATTGATTCGCTCATCCATCAAATCAGCCATCGTATGAACCGCGTGAGGCAAAACATTGTCTAAGAAATCATGCTCATCTGCAGCTTCTGGTGCGAGTTTTGCGAGTACGAGCCTCGAAAGTGTATAAGCACCACCACCAATGTGTAAGCCATTGTAGCAGCTAGCAATCCCGTAGCGCTCGCCTAAATCCTCTGTAAACATTGAATGATTCGCAAAACTAGGCTTTGCAGTGGCTAGAGACGTCCGAATCGCCTCGATCGCAAAGTGATCTGGCGTTACATTTTCATCATATTTTAATGTAATATTAGGAATGGCATCTTGAAGTTCTCTTTCCACTTCAAGAATCAGGTTGCCAATCTGCGTCTCTTCTGGACCAATATTGGCATGACAAAATGAATCCGTAATCGTGCGATCAATATGCACGAGTAAGAATTTCACTGCTTTTCTCGCCTCATCTATATCGGTCACAAATGGCTCCAATAACTTATCTAGGTTACCAACAAATACAGGTTGTGTTGTGATTGATGGTACATGTTTATACAGAATCAACAGATGATTGACTGCTTCCCAAATATCTGCCGCTGACTCTAAACGCAAAAATGCAGAGCCTTGCTTGATAAACTTTTCATAATCAGGTAATATGTATCTCGGCCGGTAGGGCGCTGCACCTTCAAACAGATCACAAATAATGCCTTTATCAAGCATTGATTTAGCATCCTCTGATAGGTTTAATACAGATAGACTATTTTCTGCATCTCTAGCGAGTGCTACAACTTTTTGTTCAAAAGTTAATGTCTTATCTTGAATGATTTCTAATGCGCCCATTTAAATACCTCCAGTGTTTTGTCCTCCATATTGTATCATAAATCTACACTTTTCTACATGATCGTTGCTACTAAAAATAATGATTCTAAATAAAAATCAGCATTTCCGACTGATCTTGGCGTTGTCATCGTCGCCTCAAATACAGACATGAAAAAAGAGACCTACCTAGCATGCAGATAGCGTCTCATTTTCTTATCAGAGCCCCAGTCAGAACCGACTAAAAAATATTTTGTGGACCAATTAATGCTGATGAATGCTTGTCACCAAATGTCTGTTCAATCATCGACTGAACGCTAACAGCATTGACCTTGTCAATTAACTGAACAACTTCATCTAAAGAACGATGACTGCCAAGTAACAACTCATTTTTCCCATTTCGGGTCATTCGTGATTTGGTGCTTTCTAGTGACAACATCAAATTGCCTTTCAGTTGCTCTTTGGCATTCTTCAGCTCCTTCTCAGTGATTCCTTCTTTCTTAAAATCACCCAGTGTAGACTGGATCGTCTCCATTAACGTTGACACCTGGCCTGCCCCAGTACCACCATAAATGGCAACAACACCTGAGTCTTGAAAAGACGAGTGGTAGGAATAAATACTATAAGCCAGCCCTCTTTGTTCGCGCACTTCTTGGAATAACCGGCTACTCATTGATCCACCCAAGATATTGTTCATGATAATCAGGCTATAAATATCCTCATGCCCTGCGTCAAGTCCTTCATAACCGAGCACCAGATGTGCCTGTTCCGTTTCCTTTTTCTTATAAATATTCTCGAAATGGAATTCTGGCTTAGATGGTATGCATCCACTGGTGTTTCGCGTGAAGCTTCCAAAGATCGCATCGACTTTTTTCATGAAACTTTTATCAATATTCCCTGCAATTGAAACAACAACCTTATCAGGCGTATAACATTCATTGATATAATTTTTCAGGGTATCACTTGTGAACGAATTTAAATGTTCTTCTGTTCCTAAAATCGGATAACCAAGCGAATTACTGCCATATGTAGCGCGCCCTAATAGATCGTGCACCATATCATCAGGTGTATCTTCATACATTTTGATTTCTTCAAAAACAACATTCTTCTCCTTCGCCATTTCCTCATCAAGGAAAGTCGAGTTAAAGAACATGTCGGCTAACACCTCTAAGGCAAAATCGGCATGCGTATCAAGTACTTTTGCATAATAACAAGTATATTCCTTTGAGGTAAATGCATTGACCTGTCCGCCAATCCCATCAAAACATTCTGCAATATCCTTGGCAGACCGTGTCGTCGTCCCTTTGAAAAACATATGCTCTATAAAATGTGAAATCCCATTATTAATCGCTGTTTCATTACGAGAACCCGTTTTCATCCATAAACCAATTGCAACTGATCGTACTGTTGGGATATTCTCCAGCACAACACGTACGCCGTTATTACATACTAACTTATCCATGTACATCCTCCATTCTATTCATCCTATTTTACACTATTATGCAGGAAAATATCACGCTTTTTATCAGGCACCCATGCGTAGCAGGATAACGCTACCATGGAGATCACTAACAGACAACTTGAACTTGTATGCAGATAGGCTAGCTTACCCACACTTACACAAACGCGCGATAAAGCTAGGATCGTAAGGCACACCGTTCAGAACAAAGCAAGCATTCCGATAAACCAGCGTATGCTCATAGACGTTCCAGCCCAATGTTACTGCATAAGTCTAGGCCGGACCATCCTTCCCATTCCAGCTTGCCCTACGCCTATTTCCCAGCTATGAGAACAGCAAGTCAATAGAAAATCAGCCCACATATTGTTTTTCGTGGGCTGACCATTTTTATTCGTTTCATAAATTCTTTATTTACTTGGAACCGTTGCACCTTGTTCTTTCAGGACTACCTTACGTGACAAGCTAATTTTTCCTTGATCGTCAACTTTCAGTACCTTCACAAGGATTTCCTCGCCCAGTTTCACCACATCATCCACTTTCTTCACACGCTCTAAAGCAAGTTCAGAGATATGGCACATGCCTTCTTTACCTGGGAATAGTTCTATAAAGCAACCAAAGTCCTTAATTGAAATGATTTTTCCAAGATATAATTGTCCAACTTCTACTTCGCGCGTCAGCTCTTCAATAATTTTCTTAGCAGTATTGATCATATCCGCATCAGAAGAAGCGATATAAACAGTGCCGTCTTGCTCGATATCAATTTTGACACCAGTTTCATCAATGATTTTGTTAATTTGCTTTCCACCAGGTCCAATCACATCGCGGATTTTGTCTGGATTAATCATCATCACTTCAATTTTCGGTGCAAATTTAGATAATTCATTTCTTGGCTTATCGAGTGCAGTGAGCATATGCTCAAGGATGTGGTTACGACCAGCTTGCGCTTGTACCAAAGCCTCCTCAAGAATATCTTTCGTGAGTCCCGCAATCTTAATGTCCATTTGCAGTGCAGTAACCCCTTTTGCAGTACCAGCTACTTTAAAGTCCATGTCGCCAAGATGATCTTCCATTCCTTGAATATCAGAAAGAATTGTGTAGTTCTCTCCTGATTTAACAAGTCCCATCGCAATACCAGCTACTGGTGCTTTAATTGGCACACCCGCATCCATCAAGGCAAGAACTGATCCACAAATACTCGCTTGTGAAGAGGAACCATTTGATTCTAACACCTCAGAAACAAGGCGGATTGTATAAGGAAAATCCTTCTCATTTGGAATAATCGGTTCAAGGGCTCTTTCTCCAAGTGCTCCGTGACCAATTTCACGACGACCAGGTCCACGACTTGGTCTAGTTTCTCCAACACTGAATGAAGGGAAATTATAGTGGTGCATAAAGCGTTTCGTTTCTTCAAGTCCTAGACCATCAAGTTTCTGTTGGTCGCCCATTGCACCTAACGTACAAACGCTAAGTACTTGTGTTTGCCCACGCGTAAATAGCCCAGTTCCGTGTGTTCTTGGCAATACGCCAACCTCTGATGCTAGCGGACGAATTTCATCCACTTTTCTGCCATCAGGACGGACTTTATCTTCTGTAATTAAACGACGAACCTCTTCCTTCACATGTGTCGAAAGACTTTCATTCACTTGTTTCATTTTCGCATCGTCTGTTTCACGCTCTACAAATTTGGCGAGTACTGACTTCTTCACAGCATCAATCGCTTCTTCACGGGCATGTTTCTCTTCCGTTTGAACAGCTACTTTCATTTCTGCGAGACACATTGCTTCAACTTCTTTGTGCACATCTGGGTCAAGCACAAACAATGGATATTCCGTTTTCGGAATACCAACTGCTCGGACAATTTCTTCTTGGAAAGCCACTAAACGTTTGATTTCTTCATGTCCAAACAAAATCGCCTCTAGCATAATCATCTCAGGCACTTCATTTGCACCAGCCTCAACCATGTTTACAGCCACTTTCGTCCCTGCAACGGTCAGGTTAATATCACTCTCTTCCATTTGTTCGACAGATGGATTTAGTACAAATTCCCCATCGACGCGCCCAACAACGACTCCAGCAATTGGTCCTGCAAACGGAATGTTTGAAATGGACAAAGCTAGTGATGACCCAAACATCGCTGCCATCTCCGTAGAACAATCTTGCTCTACACTGAGCACCATATTATTGACATGTATATCATTGCGGAATCCATCTGCAAATAACGGTCTTAGAGGTCTATCAATTAATCTTGATGCTAGTGTCGCACGCTCACTTGGGCGACCTTCACGTTTAATAAATCCACCAGGTACTTTACCTACTGCATACATTTTTTCTTCATAATTCACTGTTAGTGGGAAGAAATCAGCTTGTTTTGGCTCTCTTGATGCAGTAACCGTACTGAGTACAACAGAATCACCATACCGTACCAGTGCCGAAGCATTTGCCTGCTTTGCAAGTTGTCCCACTTCAATTGTTAATTCTCGCCCTGCCCAATCCATCTTAAATACTTGCTTCTTCGCTTGTTCCATTTGTAAACCTCTCTTTGATAAAATTTATTTCGCGCTAAGAAAGTGCTAATACTAGAGGATTCTCAATTTCATTCAGTCTTCCACTGATTCTGCGTTATTACCAACCCGTAATGAATCTAGTGGACACCTCAATGAAATGGGGAATATCCTAAAGTTGCAGCTTTCTAACGTCGATTGCCAAACACCATCATCATTGATACCGCGCCTATAAGGTAAGTGCCCTGCCTTACAAGTGCATCCACCATTTAAAGACAAACACACTGCTATCGTGCGCTCCCCTTGTTTAGGCAACCCTTCATATACAAAAAAGCGGGAAATCCCGCTTTTTCAGAAAACTATCTACGTAATCCTAGTTTATTAATCAATGTGCGGTAACGTGTTACATCTTTATTACGAAGATATACCAGCAAGTTACGTCTTCTACCAACCATTTTAAGAAGTCCACGACGTGAGTGATGATCCTTCTTATGCGTACGTAAATGATCGTTTAGCGTATTGATTGCTTCAGTTAGGACAGCGATTTGAACTTCTGGTGAACCAGTATCACTTTCATGTGTTCTAAACTCAGTGATAAGCTCGTTCTTGCGCTCATTTGTCATTGCCATCTAAAGCCACCTCCTTTTTCTATAATCCCCATTTTCCTAGCAACTCGTTGGTGATGCGTAGTGCCAAGAAAAGGTTCTAACCTTTAATACAATACAATTATTTGGCGGAAAAAGCAAGTATATTATCAATTATTTCAGTTTTGAAGTGTAATTATTTTGGAAATAAAATAAAAAATCATTTCCAGACGAATACGAAAAAAGAACTTATAGATTTCATCCTGACATCAATCCTCCACTGCAACATAATGGACATCCTCAATATAATATAATGTAGCTGGGTTTGCAGTTTCTCTATTAATAGACCTAGTAGTTTTGACTGGATTATTTATTACATTTGCTATGTTTTCGTTTGTCCAGCCTCTTTCTGCAGGTTGATATTTAAATTTCCCCTTACTAAATTTAGCACTGAATTCTATATCCTCAGGTTTAACAAACGTAGCCCCACTACTGCTT
>JAVBKF010000038.1:0-3970 GCA_031554215.1 Caryophanales bacterium | reverse complement strand
ATCGATTAGAATTTTTCAGATGTACTCATAGTCAATTTTCCTTCCTGCTTTTTTTGTAATTTTTTTGTTGTTTTTATGCTTTCAAAGACTATTAGACCATATAATCTAATTTATAACAACAGTTTTCTTGAAATGTTTAAGCGTATTATAAATTGAATGAAATGCAACAAGAAAATCCAAGACAAATCGTATATGATTAAATCAACTAAAACAATACCAATACACGACTGATTGCCCTATCCTCGTGAACAGTGACAATCCCCCCTTGCTGTTCGAGGGTTGAAACAATCTATTTTTCCGAACGACAATCTAATCGATTTAATAAATATTTAAGAATTGCGCCCTTTTTGTGTAAGATTTGTCTGTCAGAATAAGCGTATCGAGAAGCATCATATGAATATTGCCTCTTTTAGGTCTATACTAAAGGTATAAGAGAAGCTATAGATGAAGTACATTCTCTAGCATAGAACGAAAATGGTACAATTTTTTGCAGAAAAGTTGGCGCTACAGTTAGCAGGGCTAGGGCGGACCGATATCATCCGAAAACCCCAGCGTAGTGCATCAATCCAAATTGGAGGTACACGTCATGACCTATAAGATTCTATTAGCAGATGATGAAAGCAATATTCTCGATGTTTGTATGCGTTATTTAGTCAGGGAAGGTTACCAGGTTTGCACGGCAAAGGATGGAAATGAGGCAATGGATGTCTGGCGGAAAGAGCAGCCAGATTTGATGGTACTCGATGTGATGATGCCAGGAAGAGATGGTTGGTCTGTGGCTGAGGAAATTCATAATCAATGCGATATGCCAATTCTATTCTTGACCGCGCTTGGGCAGGAAAAGGACCGCCTATATGGCCTAACGATGGGCGCAGATGATTATCTGACGAAACCGTTTAGCCCACGCGAGCTTGTACTTCGGATCAACAATATTCTTAGACGGGTGCGGACAGCTGAAGTTTCACAAGAAGTGGCAGCCATCTCATTTGGACAGGTAGAAGTTTGCGCGAATCAGCGAAGTGTCAAAGTTGCAGGAAAGCTGGTTATATTGACTGCGAAGGAATTTGATTTGTTGCTCCATTTGATCGCAAACCCGGCACAGGTATTTTCAAAGTCACAATTGCTTGATCAAATCTGGGGTTATGATTACATCGGTGATTATAATACGATCAATGTTCATGTGCGGCGGCTGCGTGAAAAGATTGAAGCTGATCCTTCAAATCCAGTCTATATCAAAACAGTCTGGGGAGTAGGGTATAAATTTGATGACACAATCTAAACTAGGCATCCGCAATATGATGCTGATCTCAATTCTCTTATCTGTGCTCCTGTCAACGATTATCCTGATTCTGAGTTATTCAAAGATGGTGATTCCGCGTGAGTCGATTGGCATTTTGATTTTGATTACGATTGTCGCAAATGTTTCGTGTATTATCATGATTCTCTTGATGGTAAGGCCGATTATTCGCGCAATTGAACAAGTGTGTAAGGAATCTAAGCAAATCGCCTCGGGTCACTTTTCAGTTAAAATAAACACCGGTGGTCCGCGTGAGCTGCATGAATTAGCGACCCATTTTAATGAAATGTCCAGCAATGTTGATGCCATGTTCCGCGAGGTGCAGGAACAAGAGAAACGCCGTCAGGAACTGATTGCCAACCTTTCGCATGATTTGAAAACACCGATTGCCTCAATTCGCTCATATTCTGATGCGCTCATTGATGGTGTTGTCGAAGGGGATGCGGCGAAGCAGTATCTGAAAACGATTTCAACTGAAAGCGTTGAGCTCACGCATCTCATTGATGAACTGATGCTATTGTCTGATGTCGATACTAAACAGAATGGTCAGATTGAACAAAGCTATTTTGTTGATCAAATGGTTGTTGAACTATTGGAATCGTTTCGATTAGATTTGGAACGGAAGCAGATTGAGGTTCACCTGATGATTGATCCAGACATTCCTAATGAGCGGATTGTACCGGAAAAAATACGTCGTGTGTTGATGAACTTGTTGAAAAATGCGTTAGATTTTTCGCCTGATCATGGTGAATTATGGTGCCGGATTCAGTCAGAGGGAAAGTATTTGCGTTTTTCAATTAAGGATACAGGGATTGGGATCTCAGCTTCGCAGCAGGAGCTGATTTTTGAACGGTTCTATCGTGTTGAGAAGTCAAGAAATAGAAAATATGGTGGTCATGGCTTAGGTCTCGCCATTTGTAAAGGGATTGTTACCTTGTATGGCGGCGAAATTGGCGTCATCAGTGCACCGAGAAAAGGTAGTGAGTTTTGGTTTACATTGCCGATAAAATGAATGGAGTGTGAGAAGTGATGAAAAAAGGGCTCATCATTGCATCGTCGATTGTGTTGATCTTTGGCGTGATTGGGATCGCAAAGCTACTTAGTAATGGGTATTTTGGAAAATCAGCACCAACTAAACTGAGTAGTGCAGAGGCAAGTGGACTAGAAGTCGCTACTTTCGCAGGCGGCTGTTTCTGGTGTATGGAGAAGCCTTTTGAGGATTTAGATGGCGTCCAGTCTGTGACATCAGGTTATACAGGCGGAGAGAAAAAGAACCCTACTTATGATGAAGTATCTAGCGGGGCAACAGGTCATGTAGAAGCGGTTGAAGTCGTTTATGATCCAAAAGTGGTTTCGTATGAAACATTGCTAGATGTCTTCTGGCGGCAGATTGATCCAACCGATGATGGCGGACAATTTGTTGATCGCGGTGACCAATACGTGTCAGCGGTTTTTTATGAAAATGAAGCACAGAAGGCGTTAGCAACAGCTTCAAAGAAAGAACTTGATGCATCGGGCGTTTTTGATGATCCGGTCGTCACTGAGATTAGACCAGCAAGCGATTTCTATGTTGCTGAGGATTATCACCAAGATTATTACAAGAAGAATCCAACTGCTTATAAACATTATCGTGGTGGATCAGGGCGAGATCAATTTCTCGACAAAATATGGGCTGACAAACCGCTCGTGATTCCTGAAACAAGCATGTATAGAGCAGCGTTACCTTATGATGCGTATGCAGATTATCAGAAACCAAGTGATAAAGAATTGGAAAAGAAATTAACCGATATTGAATATGAAGTGACGCAGGAAGACGGGACAGAAACAGCCTTTAAGAATGCATATTGGGACAACAAAAAAGCGGGCATTTATGTTGATGTTGTCTCTGGGGAACCGCTTTTCTCTTCACTCGATAAATATGATTCAGGGACTGGCTGGCCAAGTTTCACGCAACCACTTCCAGGTGTGGAACTAGTTGAAAAGGAAGACAACACACTGTTTACAAAGCGAACGGAAGTACGAAGTGCAAAAGCTGATTCACATTTGGGTCATGTCTTCGATGATGGTCCAGCGCCAACGGGTCTTCGGTATTGTATGAATTCTGCAGCGATGCGCTTTATTCCAGCAGAGGAACTTACGCAGGAAGGATATGCTGAATATAACGATTTGTTTGCTGAAACAAGTTGATATGCTCGCTACTGTAGCTGGATTTTTAACAATTGAACTGTTCTCATGATTGGTCTTTACCAAATAATTGATAGGAGTGTGGATTAAATGATTAAATCAAAGAACTGGCTTTTGGTCATTGCCCTGGTGGGGATGTTTGGACTGGCAGCATGTGAAAACGTAGAGACAACCAGTCAGGAAAAGGAGCCCGCAACAACAGAAAAGGAAAAGAGTTCAGAAATGGATCAGAATGAAGGCAAGATGGAAGAGAGTGCAGAAAATGAGATGAAAGATGAGGACACTAAGCCGGTCGTGACGACCTACAAGGGTGATTTTGTCGGAATTGACCATGCTGTTTCTGGTTCAGTCGAGATTACCGAGGAAGTGTCGTTCAAGAATTTCAGGATTGATTCCGCACCGGCAGTGGAAGTCTATCTAACAAATGATGATGATGTGAAAACAGGTGTGAAGCTTGGTGATTTGAAAGCTGAATCAGGCGACCAGCAA
>JAVBKF010000081.1:0-37461 GCA_031554215.1 Caryophanales bacterium | reverse complement strand
CAAAGCCCACACGTTCTGTCTGCTGAGTGTTTACTGGTGTAAGATAAGTTCGGTTGACTGTGTCTGCTGATTCACATATCGTGCAGCAACGAAAAGATAGTCGGAAAGGCGATTTAAGTAGCCGAGCACATGTTCAGAGAGTGGTTCTGATTGATGAATGGTTACCGCGCTTCTTTCAGCACGTCGGACAACCGTCCGTGCTATATGAAGGGTCGCTGCAGCACTGTGACCGCCTGGCAAAATGAAGGTCGTCAGTGGTGTCAATGCCGCTTCGAGCATGTCAATTTCCGCTTCTAAAAGGGAGACATCTTCCGCTGTCACAACCCAACTAACTGTTTTGCCGTGCGGTGTAGATAGCGCGGCACCAACATGAAATAGCTTTGTCTGAATGGTATGGAACACAGCTCTCAAGGAAGTCCATTCCTCCGTTTGTGGCAATAATGACAGTGCTAGACCGATTGTGGAATTAGCCTCATCGCAAGTCCCATAGGCTTCCACTCGAATCGAATCCTTATACACTCGTTCCCCATAAACTAAACTTGTTTGCCCCTGATCACCCGTTTTGGTATAAATCTTCATAACGTGATCTCCTTTTCTTGCATTTAGTCACTGTCCTAGGCACCAATGCCAAATGTTTTAGATAACTTGTTCACATTTGTATTGATTATAAGGATTACATATTGCGCCGGTATTGTCCACCCACCTCATATAGCGCAGTAGTGATCTGACCGAGTGATGCGACCCTGACACAGGACATTAGTTCAGTAAATATATTCCCGTTTTGTTTTGCTACTTGTTTCAATCGGTTTAAAGCAGGTTCACATGCCTGTTGATGCTTTTGTAAAAAAGATTCAAGATTACGGATTTGTGTCTGCTTTTCCTCATCTGTCGAGCGAGCGAGTTCAATTTCCGTTTTCGTTTGGTGGTTAGTAGGGTTCAGGAAAGTGTTGACGCCGATTATCGGATATGTACCGTTATGTTTTTTGTGCTCATAAGCCATTGATTCATCTTGAATCTTGCCGCGCTGATAGCCAGTTTCCATCGCACCGAGGACACCACCACGCTGATGAATGCGCTCAAATTCTGCTAAAACCCGTTCTTCAACAAGGTCTGTCAACTCATCAATAATGAACGCCCCTTGTAGTGGGTTTTCGTTTTTGGCAAGGCCAAATTCCTGGTTAATAATCATTTGAATCGCCATCGCTCTTCGGACAGAGCTTTCAGTTGGCGTTGTCACAGCTTCGTCATAAGCATTAGTGTGAAGGGAATTACAATGATCATTGATTGCCAGTAACGCCTGCAAAGTCGTCCGGATATCGTTGAAATCCATTTCACTGGCATGTAGTGAGCGCCCTGAAGTTTGGATATGATATTTCAATTTTTGACTGCGTTCGTTCGCGCCATAGCGATGCTTCATCGCCGTTGCCCAAATCCGGCGAGCAACACGTCCCATCACTGTATACTCAGGGTCCAGTCCATTGCTGAAGAAGAAAGATAAGTTTGGTGCAAAGGCATCAATCGCCATGCCTCGGCTGAGGTAATACTCCACATAAGTAAACCCATTCGCCAGTGTAAAAGCTAGTTGAGAAATGGGATTCGCACCAGCTTCGGCAATGTGGTAGCCACTAATACTCACTGAATAATAGTGCCGGACATTATGGTCGATAAAATACTGCTGGACATCGCCCATCATTTTGAGGGCAAACTCAGTCGAGAAAATACATGTGTTTTGGCCTTGGTCTTCTTTCAAAATATCTGCCTGTACTGTACCACGAACGGTTTGTAGTGTTTGTGCTTTGATTTGTGCTAATTCTTCTGGCAGCGGCAGATGGTTGTTTTGTTGTCTGAAAAGGTCAACCTGCTGATCAATTGCTGTGTTCATAAACATGGCAAGTAAGATTGGCGCTGGTCCATTGATGGTCATTGATACGCTAGTTGACGGATCGCATAGCCCAAATCCTTGAAAGAGTTGTTTCATGTCATCTAATGTGCAAACACTGACACCGCTATTGCCAATTTTTCCATAAATATCTGGGCGCCAGTCTGGGTCTTCGCCGTACAGCGTCACACTGTCAAAGGCAGTTGATAACCGTTTGGCATCATCGTTTTCAGATAGGTAATGGAAGCGGCGATTTGTCCGCATTGGTGTGCCCTCACCGGCAAATTGCCGTTTTGGATCTTCGCTTGTTCGTTTGAACGGGAAAACGCCTGCAGTAAATGGAAAATAACCTGGCAAATTCTCCTTTAAGAGAAAACGCATTCGTTCGCCCGGGTCCTCAAATCTCGGTAAGCTCACCTTGGAAATTAGATTGCCAGAAAGTGATTCTGTGACATGGTCACCTTGCTGATATTGCGCCCGAATCCTTGGCCAAGAATTCAGCAGTTGCAAGTTGTCAGGAGTGATTTCACTCCTGAGCACGTTCGCTAAATAGTCAAGTTGAACCGTCAAGTCGTGGGTCTCGCTAAGTGTTGTTTCGGCACCAGCGTGAGTGGCTACTATTTGCTTAGTGCCTTCGATATGGGCAAGTTTCCGAACCAGTTGCACTTGTTCTTCGGCGCTTTGTTGCCACTGCCGAATTGTTTGGACAATCTCGCCAAGATAACCACTCCGCTCAGGTGGGATCACTGGACTTCTTGCCGACAATTGAAGTGGTTCAACAGGATGATCCCATGCCCAGTGGCAGTTCGCTTTTTGTGCTAACTGCCCTTTTAAGTAATCAAAGACCCCGTTTGTGCCCTCGTCATTAAATTGGCTAGCAATCGTACCAAAAATCGGTAGCGATTCATCAGACACATTAAATAAGTTGTGTGTTCGTTTAAACTGTTTGCGGACGTCGCGTAGAGCGTCTTCTGAACCACGGCGTTCAAATTTATTAATGACAATGATATCGGCAAAATCAATCATGTCAATTTTCTCAAGCTGGCTTGCTGCGCCAAACTCACTGGTCATTACATACATGGAGATGTCGCATAATTTGACGATTGCGGCATCACCTTGACCAATGCCACTTGTTTCGACAAGGATCAGATCAAATCCAGCAGCTTTTAAAATGGCAATCGCATCTGCCGTCGCGTTACTGAGCTCTGATTTGGCATTTCTGGTAGCGAGGCTACGCATATAGACATGAGGATGATGAATTGCGTTCATTCGGATGCGGTCACCAAGTAGCGCTCCACCAGTTTTCAACTTAGATGGGTCAACTGAAAGAATCGCGATCGCATGCGTGGGGAATTGCTCAAGGAATCGCCGAACTAATTCGTCGGTGAGTGAGCTTTTCCCTGCTCCGCCAGTTCCGGTAATGCCGACAACTGCCGCAGTAGGAAGCGTTTTAAATCGTGCCGATAATGCGCTGGTAATGGCGTATGGATCGCTCGTGAATTGATTTTCCTCGGCGAGTGTAATCAGTTTGGCAATACTACCCCAGTCAGTCTTATCTAGTTTCTGGGCTTCCAGAGCTTCATTGATAGGTTGTCTAGGCTTTTGCGTGAGCGTAGTTTGGATCATCACATCGATCATGCCATCTAGCCCAAGTCGTTGTCCATCTTCAGTGGAAAATACCTTTGTGACACCATACGCTTCGAGCGTTGCGATTTCACTTGGGATGATGACACCACCACCACCAGCAAATAGACGAATGTGCTCAGCATTTTGCTCTTTGAGCAGGTCAACGATATAGCGTAAATATTCGAGGTGACCGCCTTGATAGGAACTAATCGCAATTGCATGGGCATCTTCTTGAATCGCAGCGCTGACAACTTCCTGTGCGGAGCGATTATGTCCTAAATGGATGACCTCAGCACCATGTGCTTGTAGCAAGCGCCTAATAATATTAATGGATGCATCATGTCCATCATAGAGCGCGGAGGCTGTTACAAAACGAAGCGGGCTTGTTGGTTGAATCATTTGGCTAGTCAATTTCTTTCACCTTTTCTTCCGAGTGTCGTCAGGATTGCACAAGACTAGCGGTTAGTTGCCTATTGCCCACCAATTTGGCGCGGCTTTGGAACGCTAGCTTTGCTTTTAAAATTAGTTATTTGATCTGCGGTTTAAGTAACCTTGTAACGTCATTTATTTCTACTGTATGGGTCAAATCAGGGTTCATGTCTTTTTTTTTTGGAGAAGCTGTTAAAGGATATTTGTTAGCAAATTGCTGGATTAACGGACCGTCTATATGGCGTACTCTGCAATCGCAACGGCTTTCCTATCGTCTCTGGAAGTTTGCAAGCGATTGTTTGGATGGTTCTGGTGTAGACATTTTAGATTTTCTTTTCTTGTAATTTTTTCTATAATGAAAGGGACTGGAAATAAGGGGGTAAGACTTGTGATCGAAATTGAAAATGTCAAAATCAATGATATTCCTACGTTGTTTGTCCACAAGAAACAGAATGTACGAACGATGCCATCTCCGGCTGTGATTATTCTTCACGGGATCACGAATGCGAAGGAAGCTAATCTACACTATGCTTATTTACTGGCAGAGCGCGGATTTAAAGTGTTTATGCCAGATGCCTCGCATCATGGCGATCGTGGTGAAGCCTATTCAGATAGCGACCGCACTTATGCCATGGGTGACATCATTGTCACATCCGTTGCAGAACTTGCGCTGATAAAAGCAAGCATTGTTGCAGCGTATGGCGTGAATGAAAATGAGATCTATCTCGGTGGTATTTCGATGGGGGCAATCACAACGTTTGCAGCTATGACGCAGTATGGCTGGATTAAAGGCGCGTTTAGTATGATGGGCGACCCTGCGCTTGTAGAATTTGCTAAGGCGAAGGTTTCTGAGCTCGATGAGGCGGTACAAACGCAATTTCCTATTGCGCAAATCGAGCAATCTTTAGCGCGCTTCGATTTATCTTTACAACCAGAGAAGTTGAGGGGGCGCCCACTTTTTATTTGGCATGGAGATGCAGATGTGGTTGTTCCGATTAACAGTGTGCGGGCCTTTGTAGATCAGGTGAAAATAGCTGATCCGCAGCAGCCGATTGAAATGGTGATTGAGCAGAACCGTGGTCATAAAGTGAATCGTTTTGGTTATCTGCAATTGGTGGACTGGCTTGCGGATCTGCCAACATGGTCTGAGCAATGAGACAAAGGGGAAGCAGGGCTGGGCGAGTGGGCTCGATGCTGCGAGAGGTGATAAGCTAAGCTGATGTTAAGCTTTGGTGGATCACTGATGCAGAATCATTTTGTTCGCCGCTCGCAAAGAGCTGTACTTTGTCGCAATAAGAAAATATTTGGTCTCAGGAAGTGACGATTGGGCAATTTTTTGCTATGATAATGGCGTAAGCAACAAGCTTTTAAAATAATGGCCCGCTTGAAGCGTAAGTGAGGCAGATTGTGAGGATAAGATGGAACAGGAACTAAAAGATAAATTTTTTGAAGCACTTGAAGAGGTTATCGACCCGGAACTCGGGATTGATATTGTCAATCTTGGTCTTGTCTACGAAATTGATATGGACGATGAAGGAGTCGTCTATGTGAAAATGACCCTGACTTCAATGGGTTGCCCAGTTGGACCACAGCTAATGGAACAGGTCAGGTATGCATTAGATGATTTTGACGAAGTGAAGGCGGTCAAGGTAGAACTCGTCTGGACACCCGTGTGGGGTAAAGAACGTATGACGCGTTACGGTAAGATAGCGCTCGGGATTCACGAATAACATAGAAAATCAATGAATTGCGGGCTGCCACTTTGCACCAGCTGGTTCCACCGGGTTCATGAACAACATAGCATATCGAGTGAATGACGGTTTTCGTAGCAGTTCTTGCGAAGTATCGTCATTTTTTCGTCTCTGTGTGCACTTTGATGAATGCCAGCTGGATCACTAAGCGACCAGCGCAATTTGCCGAATCGTGTTACTCGTGAAAATAGGACATTTCTGCTAGAATGGGAGTATAATGTCGTATTGCCCGAAAGGATGGGGATTTCATGGAAAAAGTGCTACGTAGTTTTTTCTTATTTCTATCGAAAAATCGAGTGCTCAATTCATCTGCGAAAAAGGTGGGACTGAAGTTTGGTGCGAAACGGTTTATTGCCGGAGAGACAATGGATCAAGCCGTTCATGCGATGAAGAAATTAAATGATGATGGACTGCTTGTCACAGTTGATTATGTTGGCGAATTTATTACCACGGAAGCGGAAGCAAAGGCAATGGCTGATGGGTCGATTGAAGCAATTGAAATGATTCAGCGACATGGGTTAAAATCACAATTGTCACTCAAAATGACGTCGATGGGACTCGATATCTCTGATGATGTTGTTATGAATAATATGCGGCGAATTCTAACCAGCGCCAAAGAGAATGATGTCTATGTCACCATTGATATGGAGGACTACGCGCATTGCCAAAAGACATTTGATATCTATTACCAATTAGCGAATGAGTTCGACAATTTAGGGACTGTCGTGCAGGCGTACCTTTATCGAACTGAAAAGGACTTGGAGGATCTAAATGCCTATAGCCCGAAAATCAGATTGGTAAAAGGCGCCTATAAGGAATCATCAGAAGTTGCTTACCCAGAGAAGAAGGACATTGATCACAACTTGAAGAAATGCATTGTCAAGCATCTACAAAATGGTCACTATACGATGATTGCTTCACATGATGATGCGATTATTGAATTTGCAAAGCAGTATACCAAGGAGCACAATATTCCTCGCTCGCAATTTGAATTTCAACTGCTTTACGGGATCTGTACGGAAAAGCAGAAACAGCTTGTGGCGGAGGGCTATACTGTTCGGGTCTATATGCCGTATGGGCGTGATTGGTATGGCTATTTCATGCGTAGACTAGCAGAAAAGCCATCGAACGTGATGCTGATTGCTAAGGGTGTTTTTAAATAAGGGATTTAATCAAACAAAAATCAACTGCCTGATACGCGCTTATTTGCTGCCGTGTCAGGCTTTTTCATTTGATTGTATGGAGAGTGCCGCGTGAAGGGGATGGCTTATTATGCCATTCTAGTCCTGAGTAGAGAAAAGTGCGCCTACAAAAGAAATTCAATCCCAGGGGGACAAACTATCAGAATAAGAAAAGTTGAAAATAGAGACCGTACCGCTACACCGTCAAACACGCTGGTAGTCTGGACTTGACGAACCACCCTGTTTTTCAATTAAAAACGTTTCACCGATAATCATTCCTTTATCGAGCGCCTTACACATGTCATAAACGGTCAATGCTGCCACAGAAGCTGCAGTGAGCGCTTCCATCTCAACGCCGGTAGTGCCTTTTGTCTTCACTGTTGCTTGAATCATGAGCTGATGACGCTCGTTGTCATTTTTCCAATTGAACTGAATATCAACACCTTGAAGTGCAAGCGGATGGCACATTGGTATCATATCGGCTGTTTTTTTCGCCGCCATAATGCCAGCAATTTGAGCCACAGCCAATACATCACCTTTTTTGATGCTATGATCGATCATATGGGTGTAAATTTCGTTATTCAAATAAATACTTGATTGTGCTATCGCGGTGCGTACCGTTTCTGGCTTGGTCGATACATCAACCATTTTTGCGCGACCAGATTGATTAAAGTGGGTTAGTTTTGACATTGGATTTATCACTCTCCTAGGGTTTTTAGTGGGTCAATCGAAAGATGCATCTAGTGGAACGGTATCTTGCTCATAAATCTTTTCGCAATTCACCGACGATATGGCCGAGTTCTGGCAGAATCAGTTCATCTATTGCCAGTTTAACAGCGCCAGTCGATCCCGGTGTAGCCATCACGATTGTGTTACGAATAATCCCGGCTTCGGCACGGGAAAGGATGGCTGCAGAGCCAATATCTTTGGTGTAGCTGAGCATACGGAACAGTTCCCCGTAGCCAGTTAGTTTCTTTTCAAATAATGCTTCAATCGTTTCGATGGTGACATCTCGCTTCGCAATACCGGTTCCGCCGTTCAAAAGCACACAATCAATATCATCCGTGTTTGCACCAAAGGAAACAGCAGCACGAATCTCGTTAGCATCATCTTTGACAATCCGGTAGTCACTAATCTCATGACCATTTGCTTCAAGAGAATCAATCATCAGACGTCCGCTTTTATCTGACGATTCCGTTCTAGTATCACTGACGGTAACAATCATACAACGAACCGAGATTGGTGCGTTTTTTTTATGTACCATTTCACTCATTGATTTTTCTCCTCATGCTTTTGTTTAGCTAGCTGATATTCTTCGGGTGTATTCATGTTATAGAAAACAGGTAGCCCAGCTTGTTCGTGCCGTAAATTAGTTAGCCAGTGCACATCAACCTGACTCAGAAAGTCGAGGATTCTGCGCTGACCACGATCAAGCATCTCACTCAGTACCGGAAGTGTTGACCTTCGGTAGACCGCAAACAGTGGATGGCGTTGCCCGTCAATGAGTGGTACTGCGACATCATGAGTTCCGAGTTGCTGAATCATCTCTTTGCCAACTACCGTAAGGACAAATGGCATATCACAAGCCAAAACTAAATTGATTTCTGTTGCCGAAGCTGTTAGCCCCGCTTCGATTCCAGCAAGTGGTCCCATTCCGGGGCGAAGATCAGTGACATATGGTAACTGGTAGGATTGATACAACTCGGGCGAATTGGTGACCAGTAGCACACGCTGGCTGATTGTTTGGGCAAAGTCAATCACATGTTCAATCACTGGTCTATCATCAATTATCAGCAGTGCTTTATTTTCTCCCATACGGCTCGAATTCCCACCGGCTAGAATGACCACAGTAACATCCACTTGTCTCGCCTGCTTTCTTTTTGTAAAAATTCATTTATCGACATGATTAGATAAATGAAGCGTTTCCTGCAACCATTGTGCAATGTGATTGTCTGCTAGCTGAAATGCTGTAATGGTTGCCTCATTCGCTTGAGCGTTCGCTTTGGACTCTGGCCAGTAGACAACTGCCATCACAGCTTCTAACTGATGAATGAGCCGTGCATCTTGCTCATTCCGCACCATGACGATTTTCGGATAGGCTTCTTGTTTATATCCTTCAATAATGATCAAATCAGGTTGAAATGACTGCAATAAGGAGAGATTATCTGCAAGCGCCCTGTCATGTCGTGCCATTACATGCAAAACACCATCACCCTCAACGGCAGAAACTATCGCACCTGATTGAAAATGTTTTGTAGAATCTTTGTCATCGCCCGTGAGTGCTGGGTGACCACCGTGACCATGATGCTTAAGTACAGCAACGGCAAGACCGCGTTTTGACAAGTCAGTTACAAGCTGAGATATCAACGTCGTCTTACCACTATTTTGATACCCGACTATTTGAATGATTGGAGCTGCCATGGCCATTCGCTTCCTTCATGATCGTCAATGAGTAGCACCTCAACCTGATCGAAAGTTTTGAATCCCCTTGTACTACCGGGGAGCACAGCTAGACAATTGGCTTTGATGAGGCTGAGAATAATATTCGATTTGTCCATCCCGCTAGGCATAGCGATGACTTTGCCATTTTGATAGCACAGTTCACTTCGGATAAAGCGGCTGAATGGATTTGGTTTAGCGAAATCTGCACCCAAATGTGCCGTAATTTTT
The DNA here is from genome assembly GCA_031554215.1 of Caryophanales bacterium. Classification (GTDB taxonomy): domain Bacteria; phylum Bacillota; class Bacilli; order JARBTR01; family JARBTR01; genus JAVBKE01. The sequence continues at coordinate 27,925 of JAVBKF010000081.1, read as the reverse complement.
CGCAAATGAGGTGTTGCCGAACAGAGCATCGCCCGGAGACTTGGTCTCACGAACAATTCTAGACCGACATAACAGGCTGAAGGATTTCCCGACAGTCCGAAAATCAGCTTCCCGTCCTTTTCAGCAACAGTCGTCACACTACCTGGTCTCATCGCTACCTTGTTAAAAAGAATATCCGCATTCATTTTCTGATAGACATCTGGCATTAAGTCATAGTCCCCAACAGAGACACCGCCAGTCGTAATCAGAAAATCAACTTTAGCAAAAGCATCGCTTATTTTTTGATAGCTTGTGTCAAAATCATCAGCTAATTTGCCAAAATAGATGGCTTCACCGCCGATTTTATGTATTTGTGCGACAATCATAGAGGTGTTGCTATTACGGATTTTCCCGGGAGCAAGGGGATCAGAAACTTCGAGTAATTCTGATCCTGTTGCAAGAATCCCAACGACAGGTTTCTTTGCGACAGGGACAGTTTCGTAACCGAAAGTAGCGAGTGATGCACTAATTCCAGCATGAATTCTTGTTCCTTTAGCAACAAGTGTGGTGCCGCGTTTTGTTTCCTCACCTTGGTAAGAAATGTGATCGCCAATCTTTGCGGTGCGCTTGGTTGTCACAAAGGTTTTTCCGTTTTCTTGAAAGGTTGTTGCGAGTTCCAAGGCAATCACTGCATCACATTCCGCTGGCATTTGTGCACCCGTCATAATTCGCACAGCCTGATTTTCAGCCACGGTCATCTTTGTGACCGCACCAGCGCCGATATGGTCAACAACTTCGAGTGTCAAGGGACTCTGCTGAGTGGCGGTAATCGTATCCTGTGACCTTACGGCAAATCCGTCAAAAGCGGACCGCGTGAAATGTGGTAAGTCACTTGTTGCGACGATATCCTCTGCTAAAAACCTACCTTCACATGCCATCAATGGCACATATTCAATCGTTCCATTTCTTTGATAAGCCATTGTAGCGCTAACTGCTTCACCTATCGAAATAATTTTTCTCGCTTCTAGCATGTAGAAACCGCCTCCGTTATTTGTGAGCTTTGCCTACTTGTCGTTGTCATACGGAAATAGGCAGTTAACTATCTGATGATCTTTAAGAATTCGCGTTCAACTCTAGCGAAAGTAGTATATGTAAGTTTATTTTTTGAACTGTAAAATCATCTTTGTTGAGCCAACTTGAGAGAATGTATCTGACCTCCCGTATCAGCAGCGTACTTACTTGGATTGAATAGTGTCCTCTGGTCATCAACTGAATCCGAGATAGAAACTGCCTATATCAGCTAAGGAATTGATGATAAATAGTTTTTGCGTGCGCGATATCTTTCGTCCCGTGAATCATTGCACGTCCGTCCTTGAAAATAACCATTCGTTCACGCTCCAATTGAACGGAGAGTAGAAAAGGGTTTGTACTAACTGCAAATCCTGCTTTTGTTAGCAGCTCTCCTAGTTGAACAAAATCAATCGTCACTTCTTTAGCAGGACGGATTTGGACAGTATCTCTTCCGCATAGAACTGTCGTACTCATCTGATTTTCCGTTGCTAGAAAAGGGTAGCTAGCTTCTTTTCCGCATGATAAACAGTGTTCGTTTTTCACTTTATCAACCCGAATGCATCTAATCTCATTACGCCAAAGATCAAAATAAAGGTAGTCTCCGCGTAGTGCCTCAAAGTCCTCAACAAGAATCTTCATTGCTTCACTGATTTGATGAGCGACCGTCATTTGTACAGCAGGCGAAATAATCCCACCAGTATCACAAGTCAATCCTTGAACCGGAATCGCTTGGAGCAAACAATTAAGGCAAGGGGTTTTGCCGGGGAGAATCGTTAAACTCATCCCAACGCTACCGACACAAGCACCATAAATCCATGGAATCTTCAATTGTTGTGATAAATCATTGAGAATCATCCGTGTTTCAAAATTATCTGTCGCATCCATGATGAGATCGACATCTGTCAATAACTCCCTGAGAAGCGGGACAGTGGCATCTGCTAGAATGGCAGTGATGTTGACATCAGAATTGATTGCCCGCAACCGCTTTTCGGCTGCCACCACTTTCGGTTGCCGTTCATGTGCATCGGCTTCGGTAAATAGGTTCTGCCTTTGTAAATTGCTTATTTCAACATAATCACGATCAATGATTGTTAGGTGACATATGCCAGCCCGTACAAGCATTTCCGTTAGTGATGAACCCAGCGCACCACAACCAAGAACAAGCACATGCTTGTTCCGGATCTTTGCTTGACCGGACGCACCGATAGGGGAAAACAATTCCTGTCTTGAATAGCGTTTACTCATTCATTTCTCCTCAATAATAACTGAACCATTTAATCTAAAAACATGTGGTGATTAGCGAATTAGCCACCACTAACAGGAGGGATCAAGGCGACGACGTCACCACTAACTAAACGCGTTTCCTCATGGACGAAATCCTCATTAACTGCCACCATTACCGACGAAAGGGTGATCAGTGGATATTTCTTGGCAATCACCTGTTTCAAGTGTGTAACGGTTTCACCGGCAAGTGCCAATTCCTCATTGGCAATGCCAGTTTGCTCTCTTAAATGAGCAAAGTAATGGATCTGAATCATTCGCTCACCTCCTCTGGTTTTCCTGAAGCATATTGTGTTGTGCCCAACTGGTTGCCAATCCATTCTTCGCCGTCATCCCAATGTTCTTTTTTCCAAATAGGAACGATTTCCTTAATCCGTTCAATAGCATAGCGATTGGCCTCGTAAGCATCATTACGATGAGGTGTCGATACGGCAATAACAACGGCAATATCACTAATCTCTAGCCGGCCAACACGGTGGGTAATCGCCACTTTGGCATCTGGCCATTGAGCTGTAATTTCTGTGCCAATCTGTGCAAGCTGTTTGATAGCCATTGATTCATACGCTTCATAAATCAGAAATTCCGTTTTCTTATCTGCAGTGAGTTCGCGAACGGTACCGATAAATAGCGTAACAGCACCAGCATTTCGTTGCTCAACTTTTTTCATGATGATCATGGGGTCTAGTGGATATGTACTGATGTCAAAGTTCATGATTAGCCTCCGAGCTTTAAGTTCGATACCCTAATTATAGCAATAACCGCGCAGAAAGAAACCGTAAATTATTGGCGATTGAATTCCTGAATGATATTGAGGTGTTGTCTGGCGCTAGAGATGCCGTTTACTTAAAAGCAAATACTGTGCTGAGGATGTCTGATTTGATAGAGGCATTCGCAGGAACAACTCGCTTGTACTTAAAGTGGATAGCGCCTTTTACAGCGTATAGCCGATCACTTTTATGACAATATGGGGCAATAGCTGGTGGCAATTCGTATAAGCACTATACTTGTCTAGTGCGCGCATGAGCGCTGTTTTCGTCTACCTATATATGGGAAATATAATTAGCTGATTTATTTAATTGAGTTTTCAGTCTATAACATGAGTTGTCCGTAATTAGCAACAATTGATGCCTTTGTTGAAACTTCCAAATTAATCATTTTGTTTAAGTGAAGGTGAGGTTATAATATACTGAAGCTAGCTAAGGTGAGTCTGAAAAAGATTTATGAAAGGATTTTGACAAGAATTTTTCGATTAGCACGGAGAGCCATCAACAGTTGCTTCATGATTATTTCAGACTGTTTTGACCTACACGCTACTTGCTAATCTGCGATGCAGATTAGCATATCGTGGAAAAAATCGCAAATACCCGTGAATATTTGCCGCTTGCGTTCTACATCTTCGATTTAGCAAACAGAAGGGACGGCACACGTCGCCTAGCGAAGCATAGCAACAACGTACTGCTGCCGCTTGCGTTCTAAATCTTCGATTTAGCAAACAGAAGGGACAGCACATCGCCCTAGCGAAGCATAGCAACAACGTACTGCTAAGCCTTTTTCGGGCAACGTACAGCGGAAAATTCTTCATAAATCTTTTTCAGACACATCCTAAACAAAGTAATTGAAAGAATCGCCTATTTCCAGTGAAATGATGGGTCATCTGAAAGTGGTCGAAAACTCGTTTTGAGTGTACATAGAATAATTAAATGATAGGTCTGCAATATTTTAGCATGAGGAGAGGCAGTGTTGGCAATGCAACTTGGATTTAAAGTCAATTTGAAAAAGTGTGTCGGCTGTCGGAGCTGTGAAATTGCTTGTCGAAATGAACATCATCTTGATACCCCCCGGCGAAGTGTGCGGAAACTCGTTCAAGATCATGAGCATGGGTATTTCACCTTCTTATCAATGGCGTGCAACCATTGTGCTAACCCGGCATGTGTCGCAGTTTGCCCAAATCATTGTTTCAAAAAACGTCGTGATGGCGTTGTGTATTATCAATCAGTCAGTTGTATAGGGTGCAAAAGCTGCGTAGGCGCATGTCCTTTTGGTGCACCGAAATATAATTATTTAACGAAAAAAATAGATAAATGTAATCTTTGTATGGATCGTTTGGCAGTCAATTTATTACCGACTTGTATCTCTGTTTGTGTGTCAGAAGCCATTGAACTAGTCGATATTTCCGGTGGTCAGGCAGACACCGGCGAAGAATGGATTTCTGAAATTGAAATCTCTCGTTTTACCAAACCTTCATTGCGTTTTGTTGCACCAGAAAAAGTACACAACTATTTTAGAGTGAAACAAAAAGGGGGACGAATCAAATGAGTCATGGCGTTCAATTAGAAGAACTGCTGGCAATCGAGCCGTTTTCAGCTTACCAGCCTATTTTGGGAAGAATTCCGATGGTTGAATTGAATGAGGTCGTTGTATCAGGAGAGACCCTGAAAGCGAATACACTTCTGCTACTAGATATGAATGGGTTGAATGATCATTTGCTTGCAGAGGAAATCAAGAATGCTTTTGTGATGGGGATTAAAGTGGTCATGCTCACAGGAACAAAAGCGCAGATTACACTGCCGGCTGGGTGTAAGGCGTTATTCTCAGATCAGTTTTTTGTTTTCTATCTGAAGAAGCCCGTTTCAAAGGCGCTTATAGAAAAAATGATTGGCTTTATTCGTCAATTGAAATCACAAGATATGTTTATTTATTTTATTGAAGCAGCAACACAGGGGATGGCTTCGGTCATAAATGAAATGGGCATTGAAGACTATTTGGCTGTTTTTCGGGAACGAACAAGGCACAGAATTTATGTTACAAATGAATGGTTTGACCCGTTGTTTGAAGAGTACACGGTACGAACCGAAGATGAACTCCGTTTACTAAATAATATCCGGTATGCCTATTTCCAAACAGCGAGCAAAGAACAGCAACTGATGATTGAATTACAGCTTGAGGACGGTGCGGTTCATTGTACAATCTATAAATTAATTGTTAAAAATCATTTGGTCGGGTTTTGTATTATCATTGAAAACGAGACATCACTATCCGCTGTCGATCGTGCACAAATGAAATGTTTTTCAACAATCCTGATTGCTGAGGTATTAAAAAAGAATGAGCAATTAGCGCAGCAACGAAAATTACAAAAGGTGTTTTTGTACGACCTACTTAACAATAATTTTGATTCGTTATATACGATGATTAACCAAGCAAAAAGTTGGCAGTGGGATTTGACGAAACAACAACATTTGTTCATATTAGAAATGAAGATGCATGATGGGGAAGTGCTGGACCCGGGAAAGATTGATTATACGATTTCGCTCATCAGTAATGCGATGGCGCAACTGTTCTTCAATCCAATTATTGTTGATTTAGATGATCATATCGTGATTCTCTTCACGAGGAATGATGATTTGGAGCAAACCGCTGACATTCAAATGATTGCCAATCGGCTTGTTCAGAAGATTTCTGACAAAATTGATTGGGCAACGATTTCGTTTGGTATCGGCCGATACTATCAGTCTGCTGCTGACTTATGTCGTAGCTATCAGGAGGCAAAGATGGCACTGCAATTAGGGCAACTAGTGTATCACAAGGACCCTGTATTTCACTTTGATGATCTTGGCGTAATCAAGTTGCTGGCGAGCTTGCGGCATGAACTATTGAAGGAGTTTAGTGATGAGTATTTGGCAAAACTAAGGGCTTTTGATAAATCAAATGCAACGAATATGATCGAAACATTACAAATTTATCTCATTGAAAATGGTAATTTAAAGACGACGGCTGATCAATTGTACATCCACACAAACACCTTGCGTAATCGTTTGAAAAAGATTGAAAGTATTTTAGAAATCAATCTTCAAGAGTCGGAAGCGATCGTTAATGTAGCGATTGCGTTGAAGATTAATGCAATGAATTCTGTCAGGTAAAGTGGGTATCAGTTAGCTATCTTGTTCAATACCATATCTAAATCAACTTAGATAGTTCAGTAGCTTACACGTGATCACATGAGGAACATCAAAATGTGACTTGTGTCGGATTCCTGCGATTTATATCGAGGGGGATCATTTCCTAGGAAATAATATCAACAGTTGATGAGTTTGTTCGAGCACAAATGAAGAAGAGGGGGCGATAATATGCAAGATGGAAACCTTGTAGATCAACTGAGCCGACCGATAAAAGACTTAAGAATATCGGTGACTGATCGTTGTAATTTTCGTTGTGAGTACTGCATGCCGAAAGAAAAATTTGGGGATGACTATCGTTTTCTAGCCAAGAATGCGATGTTGACATTTGAGGAGATTACGAGAACAGCAAAGGCTTTTGCTGCCTTGGGTGTCCAAAAGATTCGCCTTACAGGTGGCGAACCGCTACTACGTCATGATCTGCCAGTGCTTGTTACGCTGTTGTCGGAAATTCCAGGGATTAACGATATTGCACTGACGACCAATGGAATACTATTGCCCAAATTCGCTAAGACACTGAAGAAAGTCGGGCTGAATCGTGTCAACATTAGCCTTGATAGCCTCGGTGATGATTTCGGTAAAATGAATGGACGAGGCGTGCCGGTCAATTTTGTAGTCGAGGGAATTCATGCTGCCAAGGAAGCCGGTTTGGGTGTAAAAATCAATATGGTTGCCAAGAGGGGGATGAATGACGACCAGATTGTCCCAATGGCGCAATTTTGTAAACAAGAAAAAATTCAGTTGCGATATATAGAATTTATGGATGTTGGCACGGCAAATGACTGGAAGCTAAACGATGTACTGACAAAGGAAACTTTACTGAGCATGTTAGAGCCCTACTTCAATTTGGAAGAAGTGCCACGGGTATACGGGGATGTTGCTACTCGTTATCGCCATCAGGATTGCGGAACAGAGCTCGGCTTCATCACTTCGGTATCGGAAACGTTTTGTTCTAGCTGCACAAGGGCAAGGCTTTCTGCCAATGGGTTGATGTACACTTGTTTATTTAGTGATCAGGCTCATAATTTAAAGAAGCAGTTACGCCATGGTGCAACAGATAAGGAACTCAGGGATACGATTTGGGCGATTTGGCAACAACGTGATGATCGTTACTCGGAACTCAGGTCGACGCAAACAAGCAAGCAGCATAAACTTGAAATGTCATTTATTGGTGGTTGATAACGGTTAGCAGAAGAAACAATTCAACCGAAGCTGTCGTCAGACCGCCCGAAGGAGAGATAGAAGTGGGCAATATTGAAAAATTTGATTCGATCGCACGGCAGTACGATTCACCAGAAAGAATGCGCGTAGCCGGTATTATAGCAGATGCAATTCGCAAGCAGGTTGTCGGCAGCGGTGATAAACAGGCAATAGATTTTGGCTGTGGCACAGGACTTGTTGGTCTAAACTTATTGGATATTTTTCATGACATCCTATTTATTGATGCTGCAGAGAATATGGTTGATATCGTCAAAATGAAGCTTGAAGCTAGCCATATTAAAAATGCGGATGCGCGCTGTTTCAATTTGGAAACAGTGCAGCCGGAGGATTTGCGAGCGGACTATATTATTGTAGCGCAAGTATTACTCCATATAAACGATACTGAGATGATCTTGTCAAAGCTGTATTCCCTGCTAAATAAAGGTGGTCATTTGCTGATCGTTGATTTTGATCAGAATGAGTCGATTGTATCGAGTGAGGTGCACAATGGATTTGAACAGACGCGGTTACTCGAGACAATGAAATCACTTGGCTTTGAAAAAGCCGAAGCGAAAACATTTTATCATGGCGAGCGAATATTCATGAATCAAGATAGTTCACTTTTTTTGCTTGACGCTGTAAAGTAATCACTTGATTCCCGCTGGGGAATGATGTGTTTGAATCAATTAATGGAGAGGAGAAGCGCCTCTCCTTTTTGCTGTGCCCAAAGTTTCAATAGGTAGCTGTATCAGCACTTAGAAAGAAGACCAACAGCTATTCTTGTGCATCAATGATGCAGGTTCTTCCTGTACATCAGGTGAAAAGGGTGGTTAAGACCGTTATGTGTGGAAATATACTCGATTCCACATGCTTAACTGTAAATATGGACAACCCAAAATGAGTGAATTATTTTTATAATAGAAGAGGAGAATGCGGTAGTGTTCTAAATTCAGTTGATTGTTAAATGGTTTCTTTTAACGAGAGCCTCAATCGAATCGTCATTTTGAAAATAAAGGAGGAACAAGCCATGGGGAAACCGTTCACAATGAAACGAAGAACTTTCATAAAAAGCGCGGCCGCAACAGGTGCTGCGCTCAGTTTAGGTGGCGCGATTTCAGATTTCAATCTTGAGGGCCTGACGGCACATGCAGAGGGGAAGAAAGAAGAAAAGGTATTCCAAAACGGATGCCCGCGTAATTGCTACAGTTCTTGTGCCATGCTGACGTATGTGGAGGATGGTGTGCTGCAGCGCGTTGAGGGAAATCCCGATTGTACGTATACCAAAGGACATTTATGCGTAAAGGGCAATAGTTACCCGGATCATGTCTATTCTGCAGACCGAATCAAGTCACCAATGCGTCAGGTAGGTGGCAGAGGCTCAGGTGAGTGGGAAGAGATTAGCTGGGACGCGGCCTACACAATTATTGCTAAGAAAATCATCGCTATTAAAAAGGAGTACGGTAGTACGCTGCCAATTTGCTTAAATAAGTATTCTGGCAATTTTGAAATTATGCACTATGCAATGGAAGGCATGATGACAAGCATCGGTTATACGACGAGAGCACTTGGTACACCGTGTTGGCCTGCTGGGATTGATGCACAAACATTTGATTTTGGTGCGATTGTCAACAATGATCCAGAGGATTTTGTCAATGCGAAATATATGATCCTTTGGGGCGTGAATCCAGCTTGGACAGCGGTTCAATCAATGAATTTTATCGAAGAAGCAAAACGTCGTGGCTGTAAAATTATTGCGATTGATCCGATTCTGACAGATACAGCTGCAAAAGCGGATGTTCATATCCAAATTAAAACGAGTACAGATGGTGCGCTTGCACTGGGAATGGCGAAGTATATTCTCGACAACAATCTCCATGATGAAGCTTGGCTTCAGGCAAATTCGATTGGCTATCAGCCATTCTTTACTTATTTAAAGAATGAAGTAACCCTAGAATGGGCTTCAAAAAAGACGGGTGTTCCGGTCAAAGTAATCGAGGAGCTTGCACGTCAATATGCAACAGCGAAACCAGCATGTATCTGGATTGGTTATGGATTGCAGCGTCATGCAAATGGTGGACAGAATGTCCGTAATATTGATGCCCTCGTTGCGATGACAGGAAATGTAGGGGTTTCAGGTGGTGGTGCGAGCTATGCACAACTTGATTCTTGGGGCTTTACGTATAACACAATGAGTTTCTTGCCGCCGGAAGGAAGCGTTGGTATTGAAAAAGACGGTGAGATGACGAATCGTGCTGTTAATATCAATAATTTTGCGGCAGATGTACTGGAAGCAGATGAGCCACCAATTAAGATGATGTGGATGGCTTGCCGTAATTCGATGCAACAAGACCCAGATACCAACATGGTCAGAAAAGCGTTTGAAGCAATGGATTTGGTGGTTACCGCTGATTTATTTATGAATGCAACGGTTGCAATGTCTGATATTGTCCTGCCCGTACAGTCAATGTTTGAATATCCAGGTGTGGTCGTGAGTTATTGGCATTACTGGATGACACTGAATGAGCAAGCGATTGAGCCTTTATATGAGTCGAAAACCGATGTTGAGATTGCCATGGGATTATCGAAGAAACTCAATGAACTCGATCCTGGTTCATGTACGTATCCGACATCTGGTAATTTAAATGATTGGTTAGCGCTAGAGTTCAATGATCAAATCTTGGCTGATTTTGGAATGAAAGACTGGACAGATTTAAAAGATGGACCGAAGAAAATGATCGGTAAAGAAGTTGCTTGGGCGGATGGTGTATTTAGAACCCCTTCAACAAAATATGAGTTCCATTCAGAGGAAGCGGTGAAATTTGGACATCCAGCACTACCGGTGTACGTGGAAGAATTGAAGAACGATGGTAAGTACCCACTTCGTTGTATCTCACCACATTGGAAATACAGTATTCATAGCCAATTCCAGCACCTTGAATGGATGGATGAGCTCAATGATAAACCTTTAATTGAAATGCATCCAAAACTCGCGAAGCAATATGGCATTAAAGCAGCGGATAAAGTGAAGATATTTAATGACATTGGTGACACGTATGCATTTGCAAGAATCACTGAGAATGTACATGTCAACGAAGTTGTCGTCTACGAGACTTGGTTTAAGGATAAAGGAAAAGAGAAGAACAACTACACCGATTTCAATATTAACAATACAGTAAAAGCAATTCCTGCTGACATGGGTGCAAATGCGACTGGGATGCCAGGTATCTCTTTCCATGACAACTTTGTCGAGATTAAAAAAATGTAAGGAGGAATGAACAGTGGCAAAGCAATTAGGTTTTACCGTGAACTTAGATCAATGTATTGGCTGTCATTCTTGCGAGATGGGCTGCAAAAATTTTAACGCACTAGATCCAGCCATGTTCTATCGTCACGTCCATGATGATTTTCCAGAAGACTTGTTTGGTGTACCGACACGTGTACATGTATCTCTAGCATGTAATCATTGTGCAGATCCAGCATGTCTTGCGGCTTGCCCAGTGAAGGCATACAGCAAGCGAGATAAGGACGGTATCGTTATTCACGATCCGAGTCGTTGTATTGGTTGCAAAATGTGTATAGCCGCTTGTCCGTACAATGTCCCTCAATTCAATGAGGAGAAACACACTGTTGAAAAATGCCATATGTGCTATCAACGAGTTGATGATGGACTAAAGCCGGGCTGTGTGTCTACTTGTCCAGTAGGGGCAATTGATATAGTCGATATTAGCAAAATTGATGAGGCAGCATTTGAAAAGCAAATTCCGGGGTTCCCAGATCAAAAGCTAACCAAATCATCGACTAGATTTATTAAACCGCAGAGTGTAAAGCGGATCATTCCTGAGGAAGTGTAAAGGGGGAAAAACAATGGGTGAATTAGAATTACCACTCGTGATATTCACAGTTTTATCACAATTGGCCGTTGGTGGATTAATCGTCTTATGGTCACTAGAATTTAGTAAAACCACAGTCAGTGTAAGCACTGGAAAGAAAGTTGCTGGGTCGCTCGTCATCATCGTTGCAGCTGCATTACTAGCTTCATTGTTCCATTTAGGAAAACCACTCGAGGCTTATCGTGCGATTACGCATGTAGGCTCATCGTGGCTAAGTAATGAGATCGTTTCGTTTAGTGCGTTTTTCATTGTTGCGGTCGCCTATTTCTTCCTGTGGGAAGAAGGGAAGGAATCAGCGAGAACCTTGGTTGGTGCCATATTGACAGGCATCGGGGTTTTCAGTATTTTTGCAACGGGGATGGCTTATCACATGCCAAGTGTACCTGCATGGGATAACGTCGCACCTTTTGTTTTCTTTGCCCTCACAGCGATTCTTCTCGGTGCAACCTATGTAGGGTCAGCGGTGATCATTCTCGACAAGAAGCCGGTTAATTTATATAAACTGATTATCGCGGCAGTATTGGTGTCACTGATTTCTACAGTGTTGTATATCAGTATGCTTTCGGGCGGCACTGAATCAGCAGCAATGACAGCAGAGAATATGATGAATAGTGGTGCGTTTTGGTTCCGAGCTATTTTGACATGGCTTGTACCACTTGTTCTACTTGGGATGGTCTTCCTTTCAAAATCGAAGAAGGTGGACAACACGACAATTCTTTTCTCGTTATTTATTACGCTGTTCATTGGCGAACTAGTCGGAAGAGTATTATTTTATAGCACAGCCGTTGGTCTCGAAGTTGGACAATTCTTCCGCTAATCATTTTGCGTGGCATTGGCACAAGCAGAGAATGGGCTGTTTTCACCAAAGATAAACGCCACTGAAGCCTTTGAAGAAAGGTTCCAGTGGCGTTTTTCATGCCTGATTATTACGATTCAATCGTAACAATCGCTTGATCATTAATTTTCACATCTTGTTTACTACCAAGGGCAACTGATTGTCCCTCGCTAAGATTTGTGAAGACAATTGGTGTAACCGTCGAACTAGCATGCTCGCTGATATAAGCTATGTCCATTTTGGCTAGCTTGTCACCTTGTTTCACTTTCTGATCAGCGTTAACGTAGAGGGTAAATCCTTCTCCATTCAAGCTAACGGTATCAATTCCCATGTGAACAAGAATTTCAACGCCATCAGGTGTAACAATGCCAATGGCATGTTTCGTTGGGAAAATGGTTGTAATCGTGCCATCGACTGGTGAAACAACAAGTCCGTCTGTAGGCTCAATTGCAAATCCATCCCCCATCATTTTTTCAGCAAAAACAGGATCAGGTACAGCTGTGATTGGGAGCAACTTACCAGTTATTGGTGCAGCGATGACAAGTTTCGCTGCTGTGTTTACATTTGCTTTTGGTTCATCTTCCATCACGACTGGTTTCACTGTTCTTCCAGCCATAATATGTTTAATGTTGGTACAGATACGTTCTGCTTTTGGTCCGAAAATAACTTGAACACTGTCTCCGACTTCCATAACACCAGAAGCGCCGAGCTCTTTGAAACGGTTTTTACTGGCAACAAGGCTTTTGTCTTTCACGTTGACACGAAGTCTAGTGATACAAGCCTCCATGAATGTGATATTACTTGCTCCGCCTAATGCCGCGAGGGTCTCGGCAGCGATGTCGTCATGTGCAACCGTTTGTGTTTCGCCGCTCTCGTCATCGTCACGTCCAGGGATTTTGACCATGAATTTCGTGATCGCCCAACGGAAAGTGAAGTAATAGACGAATGCGTAAACGATACCAATGATAATGGCAATCCACCAAGGTTCTTTATTTGGTAACACGTTCAGGAAGAAGAAGTCAATTAGTCCACCTGAGAACGTCAGTCCTAAGTTAAGACCGAGGAACGCCATTAATGCGAACGCAACACCTGCCATGAAACAGTGCCATACATAGAGTAACGGTACGACAAACAAGAATGTGAATTCAATTGGCTCAGTGATACCTGTTAAGAATGAAGTGAATCCGCCAGAACCGTAGATACCGGCTGCAAATTTCTTCTTTGAAACATCTTTCACTGTATGGTACATCGCGAGTGCTGCAGCTGGTAAGCCGAACATCATGATGATGAATTTACCTTGCATGAAGTACCCAGAAGTGAATTCAACGCCATCTTTGAGTTGTGCAAACCAGATGGTTTGGTCACCGTGGACAATGTCTCCCGCAGTTGTTGTGTACGATCCGAACTCATACCAGAATGGTGTGTACCAAATATGGTGTAGTCCAAACGGAACCAAAGCACGTTCTACAAATCCGAATACGAACGCAGCGACAACAGTGTTACTATCAATCATCGCTTGTGAAAATTCACGAATGAAGTTTCCGATTGGTGGCCAAATGATGCAAAGTAGTCCTGCGAGTGGTAGCGCCAAAGCTGCGCCCATAATTGGAACCAACCGCTTACCTGCAAAAAATCCTAAATAAGGCGGTAACTCTACACTATGGAATTTGTTATAGCACCAGGCGGCTAGTAAACCGACCATGATACCACCAAATACGCCAGTGGCTAGAGTCGGTATTCCTAGTACCATTGCGTACTGTGGATCTCCCGTTGCCAATTCAGGTGTAATATTCAGGAATAAACCAATTCCTTTGTTCATAATTAAATAAGCAACAATTGCCGCAAGTGCAGCTGCGCCTTCTCCACCAGCTAGTCCGATGGCTACCCCGACTGCAAAGATCAATGGGAGATTGGCGAAAATAACATCCCCACATCCCGCAATAACCTCAGCGAATCTTTGGATAAAATCCGCATCTAAAAATGGTAAATAGTGCAATGTAGATTCTTGCTGTAAAGCAGAACCAAGTGCTAATAATAGTCCGGCAGCTGGTAGAATTGCAACTGGAAGCATTAATGCTTTACCGATTTGTTGCAAGACACTAAATATGCCTTTGCCAAGCTTCTTCATTTTGTTCCTCCTCTATTTGTGCTAAAGCTTTTTCCTAAGGCGAAAAATCTATTGATGTATATCCATTAAACAGACATTCTGTAAATAGGTTCTCTTCAAATCTGAAGCTTACCGACACATGCGCAAAAAAATTACGATTAAATTGGCTAGCCTATCATCACGGATATTTGGTCATCAGAACAGATCAACCCCCGGTAAGATGTATTATAACAAAAAACTAGGATAATAAAATAGGGGGTTAAACATAAACAATCAAAATTAGCCTTGTTTAGATAAAAAATGATCTAAAAGTTAGTGAAATCATTGCTGAAAGGCAATAGATTTTTCCATCGTTTCTTTGGACATGCTGGAATATTATTTTCACTCTGTCCGAAAAATTGTTGTTTTCAGTCACCACGAACGCTACGGGAACGATTGTAGCATAAGGAAATGGCCAGAATCTATGTCATGATTAGATATCAAAAGTTAAAATCCTACTGGTGAACATTCTTAAATAAAAAGTAGAAATTGTCATACAGTGAACGGCTCTCATTGAAATAGCCAGAATCGTTCAGTTTGAACGGCTGTTCACCGTTTTATTCAGGAGAAGTAACTGTGCAGTAGGTAGCAAGGAACCCTGCGATTTTACTGAAATCAATTTCTTACTGTTCATTTTACAAAAAGGACTGCTAGGATATCTAATAGAAAAGTTTTTACGTTTATTTCGTAGATGTTTGTGGATTTATACTACTTAATCCTGCTATTTTCACAGTAAAAACAACCAAAATTGTAGGTTCTGGTTGTTTCTTTATTTCTCCCAAGCTTTTTTTTGCATCATCGTTTGTTGATTGAATTCCTTTTTAACATGATCAAATGATCGTAATTTCATCATAGCCTGAGAACAATTGCCGACTACCACTAAAAAAAGCAAATCATCAAAGAGCTTCAATCCTCTGTGACAGACGGTAGATGGCTTAAATTATTTCCTTCATGATCATCGGGGAGTGTTTTTAAATATTCGCCGCCTTTATTAGTAGCGACGCCAACCCCCTCTATGCCACCATTTTTGGCGAGTGCAATGCCTTCTTCTTTCGTGACCATTCGTCCGTCACTTAGTTGGTACCCAGTAACACGTCCGTCAGATTTCACCAGTGCTACGATTTGTTCAGCATTCTCATTTGCTTCTGGTATTTCTTTAAATGCCATCATTGATAGTGGCTGATTGTCATCATCGTCTTTGTGCATCATTCAGTCCTCATTTCAAGAAAATCGATGTAAATTGTGTAGGGAATTCCCTACGATGATAGCATGAGTCGGGGAAGAATAGTTTATACACATATTGTGTTAAAAATCGATGTCTTCTGTCCTGTCGTTTTATCATTTTTCTTGATGAGTATGTTAGAAATAGTAGACTGTGATCAAAATAAATGACTACCAAGCAGTTATTGTTAATAAATGGAACGATCACTATACAAAATTACATAGAAATAATGGATACACTGTGAAAATATACAATTAATGAGAGGGAATACAATTTATAATGAAAGTAGCAATCATTTTTTTACTTCAGTTTGATTTTATTCGATATCCAGCTGACACATCAACTATTGATGTAGTCATTGTTAAGCTCATCTGGAAAGGTCAAAATGCAGTCATTGCATCCAAATCCAAGTACGCGATCAAGTTAGAAAATAGAAATTAGGAAATCTAAAACATCAATAGACTGTATCATTGTCGCTTTACATTTGCGCGTGGGTGCATCGACACTGTTTCTGCACATATCGACATTGATCTCTTTTCAAATTCGGTTTTCTAACCTCATGGAGAACTAGTAAAACAGATGAAGTGTGAAATGAACAGTAAAGGAGAAATAGGTGATGGAGAATTTGGTGAAAATGAAACGAAGAACATTTCTGAAAAGTGCCGCTGCAACGGGTGCTGCCCTTGGGCTTGGGGGAACGATTTCAGACTTTAGCCTATCAGGACTCACAGCAGAAGCTGCAGAAAACGCAGAGGAAAAAGTATTTCAAAGTGGTTGTCCGCGGAACTGCTACAGTACTTGTTCGATGCTTTCCTATGTAGAGGATGGTGTATTAAAAAGAGTAGAGGGGAATCCGGTTTCAACCTACACGAATGGTCATCTTTGCTCTAAGGGAAACAGCTATCCCAATCATGTTTACTCGCCAGACCGCATTAAAACGCCAATGAAACAAACCGGAGGCAGAGGTTCTGGAGAATGGGAAGCAATTAGCTGGGATGAGGCTTATTCAGAGATTGCCAAAAAGATTTTGGCGCTTAAGAAAGAATATGGGAATACATTACCCGTTTGTTTGAATAAGTACTCTGGCAACGGCGATGTCCTGCACTCTGCTGTTGAAGGATTCTTTAAAAGTATTGGTTACACAACACGTGCCAAGGGGACACCTTGTTGGCCCGCTGGTATTGACGCTCAAACATTTGATTTTGGGACAGCGATCAATAATGACCCAGAGGATTTAGTGAATTCAAAGTATATTATTCTGTGGGGTGTAAATCCTGCATGGACAGCTGTTCATTCGATGTATTTTGTTGAAGAGGCGAAGCGGAGAGGGGCAAAACTGATCTCGATCGATCCGATTTTGACAGACACTGCCGCTAAAGCAGATGTTCATATCCAAATCAAAACAAGTACAGATGGTGCCCTTGCGCTCGGTATGGCAAAGTATATTATGGATGAAAAATACTATGATGAAAATTGGCTGACTAAGCATTCACTTGGCTATGAAAAATTCTTTGAATATCTAAAGAAAGAGGTGACAGTGAAGTGGGCTGCTGAAAAAACAGGGCTCACAGAAGCGACCATCAAGAAAATTGCCAAAGCGTATGCGACAACGAAACCTGCTGCAATTTGGATCGGTTATGGACTGCAGCGCCATGCAAATGGTGGACAAAATGTCAGGGCGATTGATGCTTTAGCAGCGATGACAGGGAATATCGGTGTTTCAGGCGGCGGTGCGAACTACGCTACACTGGTTACTGGTGATTTCAATTACTACACTTCATCCTTTCTACCGCCTGTCGGCAGCACTGGAATTCCGTCTGAAGGAACACAGGTGGACCGCGATGTGAACATCAATAACTTTGCCCATGATGTTTTGGAGGCAAATGAACCTCCTGTGAAAATGCTGTACTTAGCGTGCCGAAACTCTGTCCAGCAAGATCCTGATACGAAAGCGATTAAAAAAGCCTTTGAATCAATGGATTTAGTCGTGACAGCTGACTTATATATGACAGAAACCGTGGCAATGTCCGACATCGTCTTACCAGCACAAACACTCTTTGAATCTCCAGGGGTCGTCACATCCTATTGGCATTACTGGATGACATTAAATGAACGCGCAATCGAACCACTGTATCAATCAAAAAGTGATGCAGAAATCGCCATGGGGCTTTCGCAAAAAATGAACGAGCTTGAGCCAGGTTCCTGTACATTCCCAACCTCAGGCAATCTTGATGAGTGGTTAGCACAAGAATTTAATCAAGAAATACTAACTGCTTATGGTATTGGTTCTTGGACTGAACTCAAAGCAGGACCAAAGAAAATGATCAATAAACAAGTTGCCTGGGCTGATGGTGTATTTAAGACACCTTCCGCAAAGTACGAATTTTACTCAGAAGAAGCGAAGAAATTTGAACATCCGGCACTCCCTGAGCATTTAAACGAGATGAAGGCACCCGAGGGGTATTCGATTCGTTGTATTTCCCCGCACTGGAAATATAGTATTCACAGTCAATTTCAGAACCTCGAGTGGATGAATGCGGTTAATGACAAACCACTCATTGAACTGCATCCAGAACTGGCGAAGAAATATGACATCAAGCCAGATGATAAAGTGAAAATTAAGAACAAAACAGGTGAAACCTATGCTTTTGCCAGCATTACCAAAACGGTACAGAAAAATGTTGTTGTTGTTTATGAAGCATGGTTCAGAAATAAAGGTGAGAAAGGCGAAAATCACACGAAATTCAATATTAACAACACCGTGAAAGCGATTCCTTCTGACATGGGATCAAATGCCACCGGTATGCCGGGGATTTCGTTCCATGACAACTTTGTCAAAATCGAGAAAATGTAGGGAGGAATAAGCAATGGCTAAACAATTAGGATTTGTTGTAGATATTGGAAGATGCCTTGGTTGTCACTCCTGTGAACTAGGCTGTAAGAATTTTAATGCACTTGATCCAGAAGTGCTCTATCGTCACGTGAATGATTTTCCAGAAGACACCTTTGGTGATGTGCCGACAAGGGTGCATGTCTCACTTGCCTGTAACCATTGTAAGGAGCCGGCCTGTTTGAAATCATGCCCAGTGAGTGCGATTGAAAAACGGGAAGCGGACGGCATTGTGTTCATTCATGAAGACCAATGTATTGGCTGTAAAATGTGTATGAAAGCGTGTCCTTATGGTGTACCGCAATACAATGACCGAAAAGAGAATACAGAGAAGTGTCATATGTGTTATGAGCGTGTAGACAGAGGGCTTAGACCAGGGTGTGTGTCCACTTGCCCGGTTGGTGCAATTGATGTGGTTGATATTAGTGAGCTAACTGGTAATAAGTATAAAAAAGAAATCCCTGGGTTTCCAGATCCATCAGTGACTCATCCGTCTACTCGGTTTGTGAAGCCGCCTAAGATTGACCGGATTGAGGCGAAAGTTTGATGAGGCTGGCAACTTCTAGATAGGAACTATCACAATGGTTCTTCGTTGGGTCCTTATTTTGAAGCCCTAATGTCGTAGTCAGAAACACAATAGTCAATGGGAGAGCATGCAGAGGAGCAGTTTCCTATTGACTATTGTTGATTCTAGGGGAAATAGCGTGAACGTCTGTATCGATTGGGATCAAATCGGTTTCTGATGGTCTAAAAAAGATAATTTTGTCGCATTTAAATTGAAAAATAGCTGCTACTATGAATTCAGCAAGTATCAGGAGTCTGCTTTTGATAGGGGGACTAGAGGTTCAAGTGAATCAATCCAAACGTTTCCTACCTGCATGTGGCATAAATGATTGGCAAGAAACTCTGTACGAACTGCTGAAAAGGTAGACCAAATTTATCTGTCATCACGACTATCGTGAAAGTTTTTATTTCTTTTTCAATGCGACGCGACTGAAAACATGATGGCTATCACTTGGTGGTAGATAGACATATCTCCACATACGGGAAGAGATGTAGCATCGCTACATCTCATTAGAGAGGGAGTCATCAACCTGAATCAAATGAGCCCGATTATGGAAATTTGGTCATCTATAAAGTCTGCGACAAACACCTCATTTACAATTGTGTGCTAACAATGGTTAGAACATGTTGTTAAAGAGAAAGTCTAGTCCCTACTTTGTTCAATGCAACCATCCCCTATTGAATGCGAATGCAATCAATTTCTGTTCAAATGTTTCATCAGTTAATTAACTGTCAGGTGATGCCCCCTCTGTAAAGATAGTTTGTACTGAAATCGGTTTAATATACAGTGGTTATTTGCTAAAATGAAAATGGGATCAGTAGATGCGTTTGTCTTAGCAATGATAAATCGTTTATGTAAGGTGAAACTTGGCTTTAAATAAATTGTTCGCAGGATAACAAGGATGAGGGATACCGGATTTAAGGCACGCAAATAAGGCGTCTGTAGTTGAAGCGAGGCGAAAGTAAGTGTACACTTGGTAAAAGAGAAACTGATTTGTAGATGACTATTTCAATGCTCCTAAGTTTTATCATCGCTAGACCATGAAACGGCCAAACGAATTCGTATTTACACAGTTCAATCAAAATTTAACGCTATAAAGGATGAGGATAAATGAGTTTATTAGAAGTGAAACATGCAACAGGTGGTTACACCAAAAAGCCTGTGCTCAATGATGTTAGCCTCACGGTTGATAGAAATCAAATTGTTGCGTTAATTGGGTTAAATGGTGCAGGAAAATCAACAATCATTAAGCATGTGATTGGCATTATGAAGCCGCAAAGCGGGGAAGTGTTGATTAATGGTGCATCATTCCTCAGTAATCGTGACGAATATCGTAAGCAATTTACATACATACCAGAAACACCTGTATTATATGAAGAGCTAACGCTTGAAGAACACATGCAACTAACAGCAATGGCTTATGGACTTAGCGAGTCGGTTTACAAGGAACGCTCCGAACATTTGCTGAAAGAATTTCGGATGGAAAAAAGGCTTAAGTGGTTTCCGTCTCATTTCTCAAAAGGGATGAAACAAAAAGTGATGATTCTTTGTGCATTTCTGGTTGAACCAGATTTATATATCATTGACGAACCGTTCCTAGGGCTTGACCCACTCGCAATTCAGTCGCTTCTTGAAACAATGCAGCAAATGAAAGACAGTGGTGCAGGAATATTGATGTCAACCCATATTCTTGCAACGGCTGAAAGATATTGCGATAAATTTATCATTCTGCATGAAGGAAAAGTTCGTGCTGAGGGGACACTAGCGGAATTACAAGTGAAATGCCAAATGGTAGATGCTTCGCTTGATGAGATTTTTTCAGCTTTGACAAAGGATGATGACCATGAGTAACCAACAAATCTGGTTTGACCGCTTTCAATTTTATCTCAGAAATATTAGCAAGTACTTGCGTTTTATGTTAACCGGGCATATTGTTATCGTCTTCTTTTTCATGCTCGGTTGGTTTGCTTATAATTATCAGGAATGGCTAATGGATGTGCCTGCCAATTTTCCAATTGATATTGTAATGGCGGTTGCCTTTGCCGTATTTTTAACAATGGGTTCGATTAGCTCCTTTTTGAAAAGTGCCGATCAGGTGTATTTGCTACCACTAGAATCCAGGCTGAATGGTTATTTTGCCCGTTCATTTGTCGTGAGCTTTCTATTTCAAGGGTTGCTTCTGTTTGTTGTTTCACTGGTTCTGTCGCCAACCTATCAGGCGGTTCACGAGAATGGGGTAGCGCTTGGTTATATTCTTGCTTTGGCACTACTACTAAAAGCCATTAACCTTTGCATGGTGTTCTTCGGTCGTTTCTTCCAAACGGATATCGAAGCCACGTTCAGTACATTGTTACGCTTTGGTTTAAGCGGGCTCGCGATTTATTCGCTGCTGGTTTCCGAATGGATCATTCTCATTGCACTTGTTGGCTCACTATTCTTCGCAGCCGTTATTTTCGCTCTGACAGCGAGTAAATACCCATTACCTTGGGAACGACTTGTTGCAGAGGAGAGCCGATCAATGGATCGTTTCTACAGACTAGCCAATTTGTTTACCGATGTTCCGCATTTGCAGAACCGTGTAAAGGAGCGCAAATGGTTGCCACTAAAATCAGGTTATGCAAAGCCTAATAAGGCATTAGATTATCTACTGATTCGCACTTTTGTCCGCGCAAATGATTATTTAGGTATGGTCGTTCGCTTAACCGTTATTGCAGCCGCTATTTTATACCTGCTACCGCTCGTTTATGGCGCGATTATTGTATCGATTCTTTTTGTTTACATGACCGCCTTGCAACTAGTGCCGATTCGTAGTCATCACGATTTTCAGCTATGGCTAGACTTGTACCCGATTCCAGATCAGGTGCGGAGGAGGGCAGTGACAGGTCTAATCGTCAAAGTACTCGTTATCCAGTCTGCTGTCCTAATTATCGTGACAGGTATCACAGTCAGCTGGCTTATTGGGGCCGAGCTAATTGCTGTCTGCCTAGTTTTTATCTACCTATTCAATCGGTATCTTTTGAAAAAATTTAGCCGTGTCTAACAAACCGCAGTGTCACCAAGCGGAAAATACCAACAATTCCGTTTTCCATCTTCATGTGATATCGGTTGGTGCTACATATTGTTTGGTGTAAAATTGTGATGTAAAAGGATTGGCATGGTGAATAAAGGATGATTTTGGTAGCAAAGCAAAGGGATCCTGCCATTCTTTTGCAGAGGTGTAATCCTGCCACTGCGTATAAATGACATAAGCGTCAGCACTTTTTGGGCGTAAGAGCCGGTAAGCTAGTAACCCCGAGTCATCAAAATATCGCTGGACAAAAGCATCCACTTGCTGCTGGGCAAGTGGCAGATTCTCTTTATCAATATAGAAATGAGAGAGTAGCACAACACCTGATTGTGTGAGGGCTCCTTTAGAACGGAGTACCTGGTACCTTCGTGGATTGCTGAAGATTGATTTGGAATTTGACTCCTGTATCAGTAAGGTTTCAGCTTGGCTACTAAACAAATAGAGTAGTGTCTGCTTGTTTTTCAGATAAAGTCTTGCCATGAAATCATGCGTACCACTCGCTATGAATAAATTCATGATTTGGAACCTCCCGAGAATCCTTTTTTTCAAAATAATTGTTAAAATGGTTAAAAATTAGGTTTTGACCTGTTTACAACTTTTCATATAACTTATATAGTTAATAAGGATTAATTTATTTTACTACTTTTTTGTGATTAGAATTGACGCTGGCACCCTCATGCGACACATTTTTGTTAGTTTATTCTTATTGGGGAGCATTTATTAGTGTTGTACCACAGTCAAATGTTGTTTTAGAAAGGAATAGAAGAGATGAATGACACGTTCTTAAAAGCAGCTCGCGGTGAGAAAACAGATTATACACCCGTTTGGTACATGAGACAAGCAGGGAGATCACAGCCTGAGTATCGAAAGATTAAAGAAAAATATTCTTTAATTGAAATCACCCATCAACCGGAACTTTGTGCATATGTGACCGAACTACCGGTAGTTCAATATGACAATGAAGCGGCAATTTTCTCTAAAGACATTATGACGCCATTACCAGGTATCGGTTGTAAACTGGATATCGTTTCTGGCATCGGTCCGGTCATTGAAACGCCAATTGAAACACTCGCCGATGTTCAAAAGTTGACGCTACTAAACCCAGAGGAACATATTTCATTTGTTGGTGAGACCATCAAAATCTTAGTGAATGAGAAATTGAATGTGCCATTAATCGGTTTTGCTGGTGGACCATTCACACTTGCTAGTTACATGATAGAAGGCAAGCCATCAAAGAATTATCATAAGACAAAAGCAATGATGTTTTCTGAACCAGAAACATGGTTTGCACTCATGGAGAAACTTGGAGATATGGTCGTGACTTACGTCAAGTATCAAGTCAAATCAGGTGCAAAAGCGATTCAAATTTTTGATTCATGGGTTGGTGCAGTGAATGTTGAAGACTACAATACTTACATTCGTCCAGTCATGGAGAAGATTTTTACTTCACTCCGGGCAGAAAATGTTCCTTTGATTATGTTTGGGGTTGGCGCAAGTCATCTGGCAACAACATGGAACGAGTTGCCACTGGATGTTGTCGGTCTTGATTGGCGATTATCGATTCCGAAAGCGCGTGCGCTAGGGATTGACAAAGTGATTCAAGGAAATCTTGACCCTGCGCTTTTGATCTCATCGTGGGATATTATTGAGGCGAAAACAAAGGAAATTCTGAATCAAGGGATGGAACATCCAGGTCATATTTTCAACTTGGGTCATGGTGTGTATCCTGAGGTAAACCCAGATACACTTAGAAGGCTAACGGCACTGATTCACGAACATTCACAGCGATAATCACCAGCTAAATACATGCCGAAATACAATGACTTCGTGTGTATTTTGGATGTATTTTTCTTGTTGAAAATAAATTGATGTCTCGGTTTAAAGCAAAAGTCAATCTCGCTATTACCGGTCGTAAATTGAAAGAGAATGGAGCTACTATGAGTAAACGAAGAATTGGCCTCCTCGTGATGGCATATGGAACACCAGAAAGAGAAGCGGATATACTACCGTATTACACCCATATTAGACATGGACGCGAGCCAGCCGCTGAGTTGGTTGCAGATTTAGCAGCACGCTATCAATCAATTGGTGGTATTTCGCCACTGGCGAAAAATACAAAGGACCAAGTAGACGCACTAGTAAATAAACTGAACCAGATGCAAGAAGTGGCCCTATTTGTGCCATACATTGGACTTAAGCATATAACCCCTTTCATCGAGGAAGCGGTTACAGCAATTCATCGGGACGGGATTGAAGAAGCAGTCAGTATCGTTTTGGCACCACATTATTCAACGATGAGCATTCAATCTTATAATGATCGCGCAGCTGAAGCTGCAGCTAAACTAGGGAACCTGAAAATCAGTTCGATTGACAGTTGGTACAAGGAAGAGCACTTCATTCAGTATTGGGCGGGAAGTGTCAAGACTGAACTTGATAAGCTAACAGAGGCAGAGAAGAATCATGCGCTCGTTATCTATTCTGCACATAGTCTGCCAGAACGGATTAGAAAGCAGAACGATCCTTATGAGTCGCAGTTAGCTGAAACTGCTGACATGATTAGCCTTGCTGCAGGTATAGAGGAATATGTGACAGCATGGCAAAGTGCTGGGAAATCACCAGAGCCATGGCTCGGTCCAGATGTTCTTGATCTGACGAGAGATTATTATGACAAAGGATACCGAACATTTATCTATGTCCCTGTCGGATTTGTGGCAGACCATTTGGAGGTTTTGTACGATAATGATACAGAGTGCAAAGAACTGACAGATGAACTCGGTGCCAATTATTACCGTGCGACCATGCCGAATACGAATGAGACTTTTATCAAGGCAATGGCGAACACAGTGCTAGCGCAGTTGTTGTAAACCCGAATGCATGGCGAGGTGTATCTGGTTTCTAATAGGGGATTTTATCGTGTTCGGTGTTGACCGATTCGCTTTAATAATCAATTTGATCAGAGAGGAATCGCGCGTATGGAAAACATTGTTGTCATTGGTGGCGGTATTACGGGTCTGTCTACTGCCTATCATTTAAACAAAGAGATTAAAGAGAAGGGGCTACCAATCAAAGTCATTCTCATTGAGCGGTCGTCTCGTCTCGGTGGTAAAATGCAAACATGCTATCAAAGCGGATTTGTCATTGAGAGAGGACCAGATTGTTGGCTTGCATCGAAGACTGCTATGTCAGACCTTGCACGGGAAGTCGGTCTTGGTGATTCACTAGTTTACAATCAGCCCACTCCGCCGTCGTACATATGTGTCAAAAATAAATTACACCACTTACCAGAGGGGGCTACGTCCGGGATTCCGACCGAGATGCTTCCGTTTGCGACGACAGGTCTCATCTCACCCCTAGGGAAACTACGAGCGGGTCTTGACCTCCTATCTTCTAGAACGGAAGATGAGGGAGATGTGGCATTGGGACCATTTTTCCGCAAACATTTTGGTGATGAATTAGTGACAAACCTTGTTGATCCGCTACTATCAGGTATCTATGCAGGTAATCTTGAGACGATGAGCGCAATGGCGACATTTCCAAGTATGTTAAAAATGGAACATGAATATGGTAGTTTGATGATTGGCATGAAGAAAAGCCGTAAGAAGATGCTAGCAGCCAAAGCGAAAATGGGTTCAACGAGTCAGGCTAAAGAGAAACCAAAAGGTTTCTTTATGTCAATGAATACTGGTGTAGAATCACTGATACCAGCAATTGAAAAAGCAATGCCTGAGGTAGAGATTTTGAAAGAGCATCAAGTGATTGAAGTGTCCAAAGCTGAAACAGGGTATACGATTATGGCATCAAATGGACAATGTGTACCTGCAGGTGCTATTGTCGTGGCCACAGAACATCAGGCATTACCGCAGATTTTCCAACAATATGATTTCCTGCAATTCTATCAGGACATTCCGTCAACAAGCGTTGTAAATGTGACATTGGCTTACCGAAAAGAGGCAGTGAAAAAAGACTTACCAGGCAGTTCATTCCTTGTGGCGAAAAATAGTGACTACAACATTTCTGCCTGTGCATGGCAACATCATAAATGGCCGCACATGGCGCCAGAAGGCTTTGTGCTGCTGAGGGCTCATATGAGTAAATTGAAAGAGCCAGAAGTATTCATGGGAAAATCGGACGAAGATATCGTTAAGACTACGATGATAGACATCAATAAGCATATTCACTTTGAAGGCGATCCGGTATTTACAGTTGTGAACCGCTGGAAGAAAGCAATGCCACAATACATGGTAGGGCATCTTGAAAGGCTCAAAGAAATGAGAGAAAAGGCAGCAACCGAATTGCCGGGAGTCTTCTTTTCAGGTGCTTCTCATGACGGGATCGGAATGCCAGATTGCATTGCCTGCGGGAAATCTGCTGCAGAGACAACGCTCAAATTTTTAAATAAAAAACTTGTGAAAATGTAGAAAGTGAGATAAATTAGTGCCAGGTACTAATTTATTGATTGATAAGGGAGAACACGAATGATGAATTTAAATATGCAGGACAAGACGATTGTGGTAATGGGTGTGGCGAATAAGCGTTCGATTGCTTGGGGAATTGCGCGTTCTTTGCATCAGGCAGGAGCGAAGCTGGTATTTACCTATGCAGGTGAGCGATTTGAGAAAGGATTACGTGATCTTGTTGGGACACTTGAGGGTGCAGAAAATTCATTGTTAATTGAATGCGATGTGAATAGTGATGAGGCAATTGATCATTGTTTCAAAATTGTTAAAGAACATTGCCGGAAAATTGATGGCATCGCGCATTGCGTAGCGTTTGCGAAGCGCGAAGATTTAGAGGGTGAGTACCTCAGTACAACGCGTGAAAACTATTTACTAGCTCAGAGCATTAGTTCTTATTCACTCACGGCAGTTGTCAAAGCAGCGAGAGACATCCTAAATGAAGGGGCAAGCATTATCACATTGACCTACCTTGGCGGGGAACGTGTTGTACAAAACTATAATGTGATGGGGGTTGCCAAAGCCTCACTCGAAGCCAGTGTTAAATACTTGGCGAGCGATCTAGGTCCACAAGGCGTTCGTGTCAACGCGATCTCAGCAGGTCCGATTCGTACACTGTCGGCGAAAGGTGTTGGCGACTTAAATGTGATGCTTCAATTGATGGAAGAAAGAGCACCCCTTCGCCGGGCAAGTTCTGCGGAAGAAGTGGGCGACACAGCGCTATTCTTATTCAGTCATCTTTCACGTGGGATTACAGGTGAAAACCTACACGTTGATTCAGGCTTTCATACACTATCAATATAGTTTGAGCCATAGATAAGAGGCCATATCATTGTTTTCAAATCGATGATATGGCCTCTTGCTGTTGTATAGAGTACTTGCTAATACTGTTGATAGATTTTTGTTGTCAGCCGTATCGTGTCTTTTTTCTTGTTGTGTATGACAATGCCGTGATTTACATCTATCCTATTCCATAGCAGAACCGCTACATATTTTGTGCATGGTGATGCGCTGTTTATATTCTCTTTATTACATATCCGAGCTACTGTGTTTTTTAGCGCGTGAATGGTTCTGATTTTTTACTTTTTTTGAACCACTTTTGGGCTGTGGTTGCGAATTGTCAGGTTGTTTTGTCTGTTTACTAGGATTTTCAGTCATATCATCCCTCCTAATCGTTATTGTTGTGAACTTGCCCTTCGATTACACAAGGAAAGTGTAGGAAATAGCGGTAGTAGGTGAGATTCGCTCACGGCTGATCAGCGCATAACTACCAATTTTTCATTATAAAAAAACTGCATAATCGCCAGTTCGACTTTGTAAGCTAATGAATGACTATTTCGAGGAGGATGAAGCGATGCCATATGAAAAGAAC
>JAVBKF010000141.1:0-2838 GCA_031554215.1 Caryophanales bacterium | reverse complement strand
ATTCACCCCTTGAATTCAGTATTTTTATTGCATCAACTATTGCATTTTGTCTTATAACATCAAACGGCATAAACTCATTATTATCTTCCAGTAAATGTGCCACGATAATATGGACTTCCTGTTGCACTGAAAAACTAACATATGCCCTTAACTTTCCATCCTGACTTTCTGTCGCACACTCTATTTTACTAAAATTAAGTCCTGTGTTCTCAATTAATTCACGTATCCCTATTCCTTCATTACGGTTATTATACTTTACATAGCTAAAAGTAGCATAATCATTAAGAGTAGGGTTAAACATTGTTAGAGTCTTGTCACTCCAATTAATAGTCAATGAAGGATCTATTAATTTGGCAATATTTAAGATGTTCATAGAGTACATCGTGTTATCAGTCGATGATATGTGCGTAGGTATTTCTTGCCCTTTTATAATAAGTGCTGATGGCACTGTAGTTGCTTTTTGCGCCACGGCATTGCTCTTGCTACCACTCGACCCTCCGCTACTCGTACCGCCACTCCCCACCTCATAAGTCACGCCGAATACGTCGGCGTACGCTTCTCTTAATGTAGTAAAATTAATATAATAATGACCAGTGTCTGGGTCTTTATAGAAACGTATGTCTATATTAGGTTTTCTTACATGTTCTTCGCCTGAAGATACTTCCGCCTTTCCATGATGTTTCCCAACATCTATGCTTATTTTCAAAAATCTTCTAGAAGAAGGGCGACGGCTTTCAAATCTAAGCTCAATCTTTTGTGAATCTTTAAATACGGCATTCTTGGTCGCGTCCATAGCGTTTATCAGACTGTTATCCGCCAGGCTTGCATACCAATAATTATTCCATAGCATATTATTGACAGTTTTTGGGCTTCTGTCACCGTAATCGGTGGCATATATTGACTTGCGTTCCCCCGCCAACCCCATCGCATCCGTGCTATTAGTAGGATTATCTGTACAATACGCATATAAATTTCCACTTTGCATCATAGCGGATTGTGATGGCATGGCATTGTTACCGTCATCGCCATAAACCATGTTGTTTGGTGTCCAATGCGGATCACTTGCCATAAACCGCTTGTTCGCCGCGTCGTACATGCGGTACTGTGCGAAGTATTTGCCTAGCACGCTATCGTAGGTGTAGCCCGTGAAGTCGGCATTGTTATCAAGCCCAGCGAAGTTCTCCTCCAGCTGCACCACGCCGTTTTCGTCGGCGTTTTCATTGTCGCTCGGGGCTCCCTGCCGACCCCATGCGTCGTACTCGCTGTAGGCGATGAGTTTAGCGTTCTCGTTCGTGAAATAGCTGGTGCTACCCATCCGATTCTGATGGGTATACGCCTTGTGTATGTCATCCGAGGCAATCTCCGAATGGATATTGTCGCCGTCATTGCCCGCCTCAGTCTTGCCCGCGAGATGGGTCGTATACTGCGCCAGTTTCTCGTGACCATAGGTGTAGCGCTGGCTGTAGCTACCCTCTTCGACCTTCATTATATCACGCATTGTCGGACTTGTAAAGTCCACAACATAATCTGTTTTTATTTCTGGCATCTCGGACTGACGCACACCGCCAACACTGTTGTACCAAGCCTTTTGATTGATTAGTGGACGATTCTTGCCCGTTATGTCCTCGATGCTTCCCACGTGCTTGCTGCCGGGGCTGTTTAGGTTATTTTGGTAGGCGAAGTTTTGGTTGATCTTCTTTTGCGTGCGCGAAACCCGCTGTCCAAGGCCGTTGTAGGTGTACTCACTGCTCTCGCCTTTGGCGTTGGTGCCCTTGACCATGCGATTTGTGGCATCATAAGTATACTCAGCAGTGGTCTGCGAGTTTTTGGTCTCTTTGGTTAGGTTGCCACGCTTGTCGTATGTATTGCTGTAACTGCCACTGGGCGCTGATTTGGCGGTCAGCTGATTGAGATTGTTGTAGCTGAAACTGGTCTTCTTGCCGCCGGCTTCTTCCTCAATCATGTTGCCGAGCGTGTCATACTTATATTTCTGGGTATCCCCGCGCTTATCTGTGCCGGTCAAGCGATGTAGCTTATCGTATGAGTAGTATGTGTTCTCCTGCGCATTGTTGTCAACGCCAATGCCACGGCGGTATTCGGAGATAATGTTGCCCTCGTCATCGTAGTTATATTCGTAGTGACGGCGGGTGGCGCCATCGGGGAGTATTTCCTTATTCTGCACTAATTGGCTATTTTTGTTATACGCATACTCGGACTTCTCGCCATTTGAGCGGAGTTTGCTTCGCAGTCGCCCGGCGAAATCGTAGGTGTAATCGGTGTGGGTGGCGTCGTCGTCGGTGACTTTGGTTAGGCGATTGACGTTGTCGTAGGTGTAGCCGACCTTGGCTCCGTCTGGGTAAGCGATTTCGGTCTTATTGCCCACCTCGTCCCACTTGTAGCCGGTCTCGTAGCCGTTTGAATCGGCGACTTTTGTGATTCGCCCGAGGAAGTCACGCTCGATTGTGGTAGTGCCCGTCCAGTCGGTCATACCAACGAGTTCGCCGCTTTCGTTGTATGCGTACGTTGCACTCTTGCCGTCGGAGTATGAAGTTTGGAGCGCGAGGTTGATCGGCGTGTAGCTGAACTGGGTCAGGTTGCCGTCCTCGTCGGTTTTGGAGATCATGTTTCCGTTGCCGTCATATATGTATGTTTTTCCATCGCCCTTAGCGTTGATTTCCTGCACAACCAAGCCATTTTTGTCGTATTTATATAGCGTGGACTGCACCTCGTTGGTCTTGCTGTCTTTGCGATTGAGTTTCACTTTAGCCATGCGGTTCATGCTGTCATACTCAAACGCAGACACCGTGCCGTTTGCGTCAGTTGTCTTAATGACATTTC
>JAVBKF010000061.1:0-3240 GCA_031554215.1 Caryophanales bacterium | reverse complement strand
ATTTAATTTTAGTTAATGTACCTGCGTATAAAAAACCTTCATTTGGTTCTTTAAATGCATAAACTGTAGTAGGATCTGTAGCTATAAATTCACTTGAACTAATATTTTTCATTGTATTGCCATTCCAAAACCCCCAATGATCTATTTGCCTTGATAAATACTTTGGTAAAGCTTTTGAAGAATTGTATGTAAACGTATGCTCTGAGCTATCGGCTATTCCAACCACATGAATTATTTTTTGCAACATCAATCGTTCATTTCTACTATTATCGTATATTAACTTATGGCAAACTGGGTCAGCATTTCCTTTTTGAACTGCAATTTCATCTAACTTCCACCACTCAATTGGAGACACGGAAGTATAGTCGGTATAATTATTATATAATTGTCCTAGGTTGTGCACACTATAAATACTAGAATTAGTATCCTCATATCTTAATTGAGAACTTATTGAGTATTTCAATTTTATGTCAAAATCTTCGCTATATACTCTACTTAAATATGAAGGATATATCAACCTACCACCTATGCCATCAATACTAAAGTTTCGAAATGCATTTCCAAACCCATCTATGTTTGCTGCAAAAGAACTTATATACATATTGGTCTGCAAATTGCCTCTTTTATATTCAAAATTAATTTCTTTCCCATTTGATAGTTTAATATGTGTAACATACCAAGAATCTGCTGTCCAATAATCCTGACTTAAATTATATATATCTATTCCATATTCAATACTGCTAAGTGGCTTCCAATAATCGATTTTACTTTTACCAAAAAAATATTGATTCCCATCTTCATCTTGTATTATAAAATTGCATATAGTTTTGGGATACCTATTGTAACGTTGCCATGGAGAAAGATTGTAAAAGAAATTGTCAGAAGTCCCTCCTGGAGACTTAAATGGTGGTGGCTTTAATTCTTCGGGAACATTGGCAACAGCTTTATCAATGTATATTCTCACTTTTTTATTACATACTATATCGACAATCTCATCTTCTCCATATCCTGGGCCAGCCGTTGGTAAATAAAATTTACCACACAACCCCATTATACTAAAACTGAACTCGTCACGATTATGATCCGACAATCCCTCATAATTCCATTTTGACCATGTGTCATTTACATTATCATTTGAATATTTGTACCAATTTAATCCCACTCCACCATCCAGAAAAACAGGCCTCATATATGGTCCAGCATTGTCCCATAAGTAAGGTAATATCTGCTGCAACTGCTCAAAAACGAGTCCATTGATTGGATTATACCGAATTGGTCGAATAGAGGCAACTATCGAATTGCGACTAAGTCCTCCTGTTTCTGCGCCATTATTAAATCCACGATATCTGCAACCATTAAAATACTGATATGTGTAATATTGATTATTCCCCATATATAATTCTTGTTCAAACGCGAACTCGTCGGTTAATCCTCTTAATTTTCTAGTTATAACTCCACCAAGATTCAAATTCCATCCTAGTCCTATAGCACCAGGATGAATGTCAGGACGAACACTTGAAACATTATAGGTTAGATCAATTGGTAATCTAAATCCTGATTGATCAAGAGTCTCAAGGTTAACACTAATACTTGGCAAGCCTGTAAAGTAAGACACAGGCGTTTTACCGTATTGCAAAAAATTCCACGCTTGCGGACTTGGCATATTTTGCGGCGCCTGTAACACTTGTGCTCCATCCTCTATAACAATTTGTAGCAATAAAATAAGAATGAAATATTTTTTCATATATATATTATGTTTACTTATACTTACAATAAATACCCCACCCTAAACCTCACTTCCTGCCCTCTCGGCACCTGCTCCTTCCACAAAAAATCATACAACAACTGTGTCTTCACTTTACCTATCTTTCGCGTTACTCCAATCAATGCACTTCGCTGCCACTGTTTGGCATCCAATCCCAACTCTCTCATTGAGCTAAAACGCTGCAGATAGTTATACTCCCAACCGCCGCTTATCCACCAGTTGCCCTTGATCTTAGCATCCAGATAAGATCGCATATTCACTCCTTCATGGCTAAACCTTATATCGTTCATTGGCTTGCCCCAACCCAATTTATATCCCGCACCAACACCTATAACACTTTTATCATTGAGCTTATAGCCCATCGTTAATGTTATATCTGTAATGGCAGGAATGATGTAGTTTGATCGTTGCGACTGAATATTAAATCCATACTCCATCCGTTTTAAGAATGACTTTGTACGCTGGCTGTTGGGCTTGAAATCCGGAATATCAAAGTCACTGCTGCTGCCTCCAGCTTTATTAACCTGATCTTTTAACTCATTGATATTATGCTTTGCCTGCTCCATCTGCTGTGCTAAATAACTATGATCACTATTTTCTTCTGCAAGGCTATTGAAATCAGGTACATTGCCAAATCTCGCTTGTAACAACTGCTCTACCTGATCGCGTGTTTGTAAGCCTGTTAATGAACACGGCACTAACTCTCCGGTTGGTCCGTTGGGAAATAGCTGCGCCAGAAATCCATTCTTATGAATAAGCTCCCTGAATGCAGGAATCTCTCTTACAGTAGATAATAGCTTTTTCTGCAGCCTGTTTTTATCGTTTATGATTTGTTTGTACTCTCGCAGTTGTTGAGAGTAATAGTAAGCTTCCTTATTATACTTCCGTAGCTCTTTTAGTTGCCCCGTTTTTTCCAAAGCATTTTTTAGAAGTTGTTTGCGTTCGTAGATAAATGCTTTTATATCGTCTGAATGTTGTAGCTTATTTTGAAGCGACTGCACCTGTTGCATAGCATGCTTTAGGTGCTCTGTTTGCGCGGCATTAATACCCGGCATTTTCTCTTGCAGGTACTGCATCGCCATATTCATGCTATCAAGACCTGGGATATAATTGCGTAGCTTGCCGGCAGACTGTTTTAGTTTTTCTCGCAACGAACGCAACGAACCGTTATGGGCACTAAGAATAGATCCTTGCCTATCCAATAGTATTTCCACATTATTCTTGTCGGCAGTGGTGGTACTCTGCGCTAGTGGCGAGATAGAATCATTGTGTATGATCCCAAGTTTCTTTTCAATGGTTGCTTCATGCCGTTGCATGCGCCGCAGCATACGCCCTGTTTGTCTTTCTAAATAATTTTCTAAATGCCGATATTTTTTCTCAGTATTACTTACTGCTCGTGTGGGATATTTTAGCACACCGTCCGTATCCTGACCATATAATACCACACCAGGTATTAGCAGAAGGAAAGTGCATAA
>JAVBKF010000176.1:0-39929 GCA_031554215.1 Caryophanales bacterium | reverse complement strand
CCTCCCATTTGGGGCATTCCTCCCATTTGAGGCATCCCCCCCATTTGGGGCATTCCTCCCATTTGGGGCGTTCCGCCCATTGGCCACATTTCATTCATTGATGATATTCCTCCTGATGGTGTTAGCTCACCGATTTTTCCTACATTAACATTTGGAGATGTGTTCCATTCATGGTGATGCCCAAAACCAAAAGGCTGTGATGATGGTTCCCAGTTAGCACTCGAACTCTCCTCATGGATGAAATGGGTATCCATTGCGGAATGTGCCATTGGCACTGAGAAACCACCTGGGTCTGCGAAGTAATCAGTACAGGTGCATAGATGTTGTGGCACACCACAGCCGCAATTAATCATTGGCATGGCACAAGGGTCACACATTTGCGGGATTTCACAGGGTGTGTAAACTGGTGGACAATAAACCGGTTGTTGCACAACTGGTGGCTTCGGTATCGGTTTTTCTATTTTTGGTGCCGCTACCTTTGGTGGTAATTGTGGTTGCGGAATGTTGACATCCATTTTTTGCATATTCGTCAAATAGTAATTATTAATATCAATCTCTGGATGAAATTGAATTGGCTGCTCTTTGATGATATGCTCTTTCACTGGATGCTCTTTAACGACATGCTCTTTCGGATGGACTGGATGTTCTTTATGATGAATTGGATGTTCTTTATGATGGTGTACATTCTCTTTGGAATGATGATGAATTGGCTCATGGTGAGGTGATGGCTTCTTAATCGGTAGTAACTTTTTTGCTTCTTTTTTGTGCTCCTTGGATTGAAAAATAATCTTCTTATCACTATGGTGAACTTCGTGACCAGGAATACTAATTTTTTGGCCAGGTAACATCATATCTGGATTGCTCAAATGGTGATTGTGCTTTTTCAGCAAATCAAAGTTTACACCATATTTTTTGGCAATCTTCCATAGAGTGTCACCCTTTTTTACGATGTGGATTTTCAAGTGAAAACGCCCTCCTAAAGATACCTATACTAACGTCTTTATATACTATGAAGGCGTGGGCAAATTGCGCATAAAATATCTACACGTGCATAGTCGTTTATGAAAAGAAACGAAACAGCCAATTTAAATAAAAAAGTTATTAAAAGTCTATAATTATTTTGTTAACTATGTTAACATTTTAATTGTGTCAAATTTTCTACAATTTATCGTCAAATTAACAGAAAGTCGCTTATTGAATGATTAAATTATTAAAGTATTTAAAGCCGTTCCTTGGCGGCATTTTTCTTGTGTTTATCCTGTTATTTGCACAAGCAATGACAGATTTAGCTTTACCTGATTACACTTCAAGGATTGTCAATGAAGGAATCCAACAAGGTGGTGTGGAAAATTCTGCTCCAGATGTCATTCGTGCAAGTCAATTGGAAAAGCTCACGAAAATCATGACAGAAGAAGAACAGAAGGTTGTTAATGATCACTATAAGCTTCTGAAAAAGACTGATGAGAATCTGCTTGACTATCCTAGACTAAAGGATGAGGATATTTATCAGTTGGGGGAAGTCAGTGAAGAACAGCTGGCTGATTTAAACAGAGCTTTTGGTGAAGCGTATTATACGGCATACTTAGTGAAAACAGCTGGAGATAAAATAGAGCCAACAAATGGTGAAATTGTCATCGATCCGGCTAAAGCCAAAAAGTCAGTGGAGCAAATGGACGAAAAAATCAGCACATTGTCTGATACTGCACTCAAACAAATCACCGTGCCGTTTGTCCAAGAGGAATATAAAGCAATTGGTATCGATACAGAACAATATCAATTTAATTATATGTATAGAGTTGGCGGACTGATGATTTTAGTTACGCTAATCGGTGGACTCTGTGCCATTGCAGTCAGTTACATTTCTGCAAGAATCGGTGCAGGTTTCGCTAAGAACATTCGTGGAATGATTTTCCGAAAAGTTGAAAGCTTCTCGAGCGTAGAATTTGATAAATTCTCAACAGCTTCTCTTATTACGAGAACAACCAATGATGTTCAGCAGATTCAAATGCTTGTCATCATGGTGCTCAGAATTGTGTTCTATGCACCGATCATGGCAATCGGTGGTATTTATAAGGTTGTCAATACAGATTCATCGATGAGCTGGATTACCGCTCTTGCGATCGGAGCACTTTTAGCACTGATTGTAGGCGTGTTCTCAGTAGCTATGCCGAAGTTTAAAATGGTTCAAAAACTGATTGATAAACTGAATTTAGTCAGTCGTGAAGGTCTTTCTGGAATGATGGTTGTCCGTGCTTTCAATACGCAGGACCACGAGGAAGAGCGGTTTGATAAAGCCAATAGAGACCTAACCAAAACGAACCTATTTATTAACCGAGTCACACAATTGATGATGCCAGTCATGATGCTGATTATGAATGGATCAACGCTACTCATCATCTGGGTGGGCTCTCACCATGTAGACCAAGGAACAATGCAAGTTGGTAGTCTCATGGCATTTATGCAATATACGATTCAAATCATCTTCGCCTTCCTAATGGTGTCGATTATGTTCATAATGATCCCTCGTGCTTCTGTTTCTGCGAAAAGAATTAGCGAAGTACTCGAGACTAAACTGACCATTGTTGATTTGGACAAAACAGAACAATTTTCTGAATCGATTAAAGGTGAACTCGTCTTTGACAACGTCAACTTTAAATACCCTGGTGCAGAAGATTACGTATTAAAAAATATTAGTTTCAAAGCACACAAAGGTGAAACAACGGCGATTATTGGTAGTACTGGTGCTGGTAAATCAACACTCATCAATTTAATTCCAAGACTGTATGACATCACATCTGGAAAAATCCTCATTGATGGCACGGATATTAGTCAAGTCGATCAGGGAACCTTACGCGACAAAATCGGCTATGTTCCGCAAAAAACAGTACTATTCTCAGGAACAATTGAAAGTAACTTTACTTTTGCAAATGAAAACCTGACACCTGAAGAAATCGCCAAGGCAACTGAGATTGCCCAAGCAAAAGATTTCATTGCTGGAAAAGAGGACGGGCTACAGGCCAGTATTTCACAAGGTGGCTCCAATGTTTCTGGTGGACAAAAACAACGTCTATCAATTGCTAGAGCACTAATGAAAGACGCTGAGTTCTATATCTTTGATGATAGTTTCTCGGCACTAGACTTTAAAACGGACGCTTCCCTTCGCCAAGCCTTGCACACGCATGTGAATGATGCAACAATCTTACTCGTTGCACAACGTGTTAGTACGATTATGCAAGCAGACCAGATTATTGTCCTTGATGAAGGAGAGATCGTTGGTATCGGAAAACACGCATATCTTTTAGAGAACTGCCCAGTCTATAAAGACATAGCAGAATCACAACTGTCAAAGGAGGAACTAGGCAATGAGTGAAGATAAAAAAACACAGAACCCTGGTGGATCTAATGGCAGAGGTGCTGGCGGCGGTGGTCCTATGGGTGCAATGGCCCTGCCACCACAGAAACCAAAGAATTTTAAACAAACAATGAAAAACCTTGGCCTCTACCTCGCAAAGTATAAGCTTCGCATCATTCTTGTATTGATTGTCGCTATCTTTAGTACAGTCTTTGCAATTGTTGGTCCGAAAATCAGTGGTAATGCCATCACGATTCTCTTTGAAGGCGTCACAGACAAGTTTACAGGAAAACCGGGTGCAGCCATCGATTTTGAAGCCATTGGACGCATCTTGCTGATTCTAACTGCTTTGTATGTGATTAGTTCAATTTTCTCTTACCTTGTAATGTGGGTGATGTCAGGTATTTCGCAAAAAGTATCATATGACATGAGAAAATCAATTTCGGAGAAAATGAACAAGCTTCCATTAAAGTATTTTGACACTCGTACTCACGGAGAAGTATTATCACGGATTACCAATGATGTTGATACAATCAGTAATACGCTGAACCAGAGTATGACACAGATTATTACGTCAACCATCACGATTATCGGAACACTCGTCATGATGTTCTCGATTAGCTGGCAAATGACTTTGGTCGCCCTTTTGGTGCTACCACTTTCAATGGGTTTCATCATGATCGTGACAAAAAAATCACAAAAGCATTTCCGTGGGCAGCAAGAACATCTTGGTCACGTCAATGGTCATGTTGAAGAAATGTATGGTGGTCATGTTGTGATGAAAGCCTTTAACGGCGAAGAAAAAAGTATCGAGAAGTTTGATGCATTAAACGAGGAACTGTATAAGTCAGCTTGGAAATCACAATACCTATCAGGTCTAATGATGCCAATCATGACGTTTATCGGAAACCTCGGCTATGTTGTCGTTGCGATTCTAGGTGGATTCCTCACCGTGAGCGGAAAGATTAGTGTCGGTGATATTCAGGCATTTATTCAATACATGCGCCAATTCACCTATCCAATTGCACAAACCGCGCAAATTGCTAATATCCTGCAACAAACTGCGGCAGCAGCTGAGCGTGTCTTTGAATTCTTAGATGAAGAAGAAGAGATTGCTGAGACAACTACACCGCTGAAACTTGACCATATCAACGGAGACGTTGTCTTCCAAAATGTTCGTTTTGGTTATAACGAGGAAAAAGTCATCATTAACGATTTCTCAGCTACAGTAAAGGCAGGTCAAAAGGTTGCGATTGTTGGACCAACTGGTGCTGGTAAAACAACGCTCGTGAAGCTACTCATGCGATTCTATGACCTCAATGCTGGTGAAATATTGGTTGATGGGCATGAAATCAAAGAATTTAGCAGAAATGACCTTCGCGCAATTTGTGGAATGGTTCTGCAAGACACTTGGCTCTTTAATGGAACGATTATGGAAAACATTCGTTATGGCCGGCTAGATGCTACAGATGAAGAAGTCATTGAAGCAGCAAAAGCTGCACATGCACATCATTTTATCCGCACCCTTCCTGATGGCTACCAAATGGTTCTCAATGAAGAAGCTAGCAATGTATCACAAGGACAAAAACAACTATTGACCATTGCACGCGCAATCCTTGCAGATCCGGCAGTTCTGATTCTAGACGAAGCAACAAGTTCTGTCGATACAAGAACTGAAGTACTGATCCAACGTGCCCTTCAGAATCTAATGAGCGATAAGACAAGCTTTATCATTGCGCATCGTCTTTCAACGATTCGTGATGCTGACCTGATTCTCGTGATGGATCATGGTGACATCGTTGAACAAGGTTCACATGAAGAATTGATTGCTGCGGATGGTTTCTACACGAAGCTGTACAATAGCCAATTTGAAGACGAAGAAGCAGGGTAATTGATAACATTTATAACACATAAAAAGCCCCCTAAACGACCATCATTTGGTCATTCAGGGGGCTTTTCTTTCATCTTGCATACGTACCTCTTCATCAAAGAAGGCGTTACGTTTCTACATCTGTTGGTTCCTTATTTTCAACGTTTTCATTCTGCTCTGGCTCTGGCCTTCGCCCTACCCCTATTTCATGTGGAATAAATCTGCCAGCAAATTTACTTCTTCCCATGATATAAAGGCTCCCGAAAATTGAAAATGTAACGGCACCAATAAAGTTTACCCAGAGATCATGCATTGTATCTTTGAGTCCAATATCAATATAACCGCCATAATCCCATTCTTTTCCGTTGATGACGACATCTTTGATCGGCAAAGTGATTGCCTCATTCTCCCCACCCTGACTGAACATGACTGAGGTAATTTGCGTAATCGCAGTATCTTTTTGCATATCTTTATTGAAATGTTGATCCATTCCATATTCAAAAAACTCCCACAACACGCCAATCGTCATTGAAAAACAAAATGCCGAAATGGCTACATACAGTGGTGATAAATTGACTTTCACTTTTTTGTCTCTGTTTAAGATATCAATGAGCGCGAATCCAATTGCCCCCATCAAGAATCCATTCAATGTGTGGAGCATATCATCCCAGCGTGGAAATTGAATATAGAAAGCATTAATCTCTCCGAGGATTTCTGATGCAAATATAAACAATAAAATAATCACTTCTAACGTGTTTGGTAACGCTATTTTAATCCGTCTACTAATGATTGATGGTAGCATAAACATGATTAAGGTCAATGCACAGATAAACACATTACTATAATCCTCTTGTACAAATTCAACAACTGCACTAATCACAACCAACAACATTAGTACGGCATAAATGACCGTTAACACCTTGCTTCTTTTTTGTTTATCCATTCCGTTCCCCCTTCGTAAATTCATTGTTCTTATTTTACCATAGTTACGCACGCCTGACTCATCATTTCTCAGCTAATGACATAGACAAACATGCCAAACCCCAATACATGCATGTCAATCATATTGACTGTAGAACATGCTGTCAATCAACCAACACTCTGCACCTGATGGCAAAGTGATTTAAAAAGAGACTGAGTAAAGTTTCTAGTCAGTCTCTTCTATCCAAAATACCTATTTCAATCGAACAAACCAAATGGTCAGTCCATAATTTCAAATTCATATTTCAGCAATCGGACGGTATCTCCGTTTACTGCACCTTTTGCTCTCAGTGCATCATCGACACCCATCGTTCTCAGCTGACGAGCAAATCGCCTAATAGAATCATCGCGCTCAAGATTCGTCATTTTAAAGAGCCTTTCGATCTTATCACCAGTTAACAGCCATGCCCCGTCATCATCTCGGGAAATGATAAAGTCTGCCTCAGGTGCTTCAAATTTGTATACAACGCGCTCGTCCGCCGCCTCTGCATCCGCATAATCGAGTGAGAAAGCAGCTGTTGTATCAATCTTATCAGCTACTTGAAACAGTAGCTCCCGAGTCCCTGTCTGTGTAACAGCAGAGATTGGGAAAACCGGAACATCATTGCCAATTTGCGCTTTAAACGTTGCAAGGTTTTCTTCAGAATCAGGATGATCCATCTTATTCGCCGCAATAATTTGTGGACGCTCCGTTAGCCGAAGATTGTATTCTTTCAGTTCAGCATTGATTGTCAGGTAATCTTGGTATGGATCGCGTCCCTCAGAGCCAGACATATCAATCACATGAACAATCACGCGTGTCCGTTCGATATGGCGTAAGAATTGATGACCTAGACCAACGCCTTGATGCGCACCTTCAATCAGTCCTGGTAAATCAGCCATGACAAAACTTCTGCCATCACCGGCACTCACCATGCCCAAGTTCGGAACAATTGTTGTGAAATGATAGTCTGCAATCTTCGGCCTTGCTGCTGATACCACTGATAATAAGGTTGATTTCCCAACGCTAGGAAAGCCAACTAAACCGACATCAGCGAGTAGTTTTAACTCCATTTGGATATTTCGCTCTTGCCCTGGCTCTCCGTTTTCGGACAACTCAGGCGCAGGATTCGCCGCTGTCGCAAACCTGGAATTTCCACGTCCACCGCGCCCAGCCTTAACAATCACAGCCTGCTCACCATGCTGCGTTAAATCGGCAATTACCCGGTCAGTATCAAGATCTGTTACGACTGTACCTGGTGGTACTTTGATCAACATCGGCTCTGCATTTTTGCCGTGCATATTTTTTGACATGCCGTTTTCACCACGCGTTGCTTTGAAATGGCGTTTATAGCGAAAATCCATTAGTGTACGTAAACCTTCATCTACTTCAAAAATAATATCAGCACCGTTACCGCCATCACCACCAGCAGGACCACCGAGTGGCACATATTTCTCACGACGAAAAGCAACCATTCCGTTACCGCCATCGCCTGCTTTCACATATACTTTCACCTGATCGATAAACATTTTCATCCACCTTCTAAACGAATTCCTTCTAGCCTTACATCCAGCACACATTTAAAATAAACCACGCTGATGATGCACTGGCATACGATTCGGATCTTTATTAAACGCACTTTCTCCCCCGCACCTTACCCGAATGAATAAAAAACTCTAACCATAATGGCTAGAGTCTCATAGTAGAGCTTATGCTTCAACAGCTTTAGGATAAACGCTCACTTTTTTTCTTTCACGACCAAAGCGTTCAAATTTAACAACGCCATCTATCTTTGCATAAAGCGTATCGTCACTACCAAGACCAACATTTAGACCTGGATAGATTCTAGTACCACGTTGGCGATAAAGAATTGATCCACCTGTTACAAATTGTCCATCTGCACGCTTTGCACCAAGACGTTTTGAATGTGAATCACGTCCGTTTCTTGTAGAACCAGCACCTTTTTTCGATGCAAAAAACTGAAGACCTAATTTCAACATATTGCCCACCTCCTACTTTTTGTAAATCATTTTAATGTATTGGTTATTTTCTTCTGCAATTGTTTCTAATGAGATAATCATTGCTTCTAATAGAAGTTGAATGGTTTTCATGGCCGTTTCGTCTGCATTCTTTGGAACAAAGTATTGCAGAAACCCGCCTTCTTCACCCAATTTCACATCAGGAACAGTATTGGTCATCTTTTCTATTGCATTCACGGTACCAGCTGTAACAGAGGTCACTGCTGCGCACACTAAATCTTGCCCGTAAGGCGCTGAATCAGCATGTCCTTCTACTGTGAATTGGCCGATTGTATCATTCGCATAGTCAATCGTTACTTGAATCATGGCAGACTAAGCATTAATTGCTTCGATTGTGACTTTGGTATACGGCTGACGATGACCTTGCTTCTTACGGTAATTCTTTTTCGCTTTGTATTTGAAAACGATGATTTTCTTTTGCTTACCTTGTTTCTCAACTTTTGCAGTAACAGTTGCACCAGCAATCACTGGCTCGCCTACTTTTACTGAATCGCCACCGACAAACAAGACTTTATCAAAAGTCACTACATCGCCTGTCGCTGCATCAAGCTTCTCGATATAAATCGCTTGACCAACTTCTACTTTTAACTGTTTTCCACCAGTTTCAATAATTGCGTACATATTCTCGCACCTCCTCATATTTTCAGGTACTTTCCAGTAACCTGCTCTAAGACTCGCCTTCGTAGGCGTCTGCAGAAAACAAACCTTATAACCTACTCTGTGCGGTTGTAGCATTTGGGTGCTACAAACATACTAATAAATCGTATCATAAATCACATCACTAGTCAACCAAGTCCCCGATTGTTCGTCCCACAGATTGCTGGCTAAAAAAAGCAGCAATCAGTGTCTGCTCAGACAGAATGGTCATTATCTCTTGCTCTTTTTTCACAATAATTGTATGGTGGCAGTCTTTATAGAATTTTTCTAGCACATGACGAATGCTTGTTTCTGGATGGACAACCAACTGTTTCTCTACCTGCCCGGCGGTCTTTCTTAGTAGAAACCGTAGAAAAAAATAGCGATGTTGTTTAAACGCCTTCCACAACGAAGCAAATATAAAGCTTGAAAACAGCCAGCTATTAATGTGCGTTGGTGTTGTTAGGAGAAACCATAGCAAGAAAAACAGCATAAATAACAATGAAAGTTGCAGCGTATACAGGTGTGACTTAATCAGCGAATACTTTCGCGATAGCGCCAAAAATAGTAATTTACCGCCATCAAGCGGCCAGATTGGTAGGAGGTTTGTCAGTAGAATCATCAGGTTCATTTGTTGAAAAAATTGAAAATAATCGCCTGCAAATACCCCAACCCGATTCAACATCTCAGAAAATAAAAAGAGCAAGAGATGTTGAATCGGGCCTGCTAGAATCACATGGCATTCTTCCTTTAATGGCTTATGACCAAAATCATCCGTTGCCACCTCACCACCAAATGGCAAGATTGAAATATGACCGATTTCCCATTTATAAAACTGTGCAACCATTGCATGACCAAGCTCATGGACAACGACAATCAGTACGATAATGACAATTTCCATAAACTGTGCAGTCAATAAGCTGAGACAAATAAGCAACCATGTAAAAGCGTGAATTCTGATTTTTTTTACAAGAGAAATGAACTCACTCAAGCGAGATCACCTGAATGGGATCAACAAAATGATTTTCCTTTTTGATAGCGAAATAGTACGTACCATGTCCTGCTGCTGCCCCTTCGGAAACAACGCCAATACCAGTTCCTTGATCTACATGCTGGTATAATGTGACGTCGATATCAGATAAATGACCATACCAGACATTCATCTTATTCGTTTGCTGAACAATCACGGTTTTACCAGTTTTGTCATCATCGCCTGCGAATATGACGACACCTGCAGCAATTGTTTTGACCGAAACTCCTGTTGTGGTTTCCACCATAATACCCTTACCATTTTCTTTAAAAGTCTCAAGCAGTTTACCTGATACAGGAATGGCTTCACTTTGGTCTTTTTTCGAGAAGCGACTTGGTAGCACTGCATAGATATCACCAACGCGCTTTGATAGCCAATCAGACATGGTTGCAAATTCAAAGTTCGTTTGCATCACTTGTCCAATTTGTTTTCGGGCAGGCTCTAACTGCTTATTCGGTAGAAAATTAACCGCTGCGACGACAATCACGAGGCAAATGGACAACAGTGTTCGTAATAGCAAACGATTCACCTCAGGTTTCCTACTATCTTGGTTCTCTTCGCTATCGCCGTGGTAATATGATGAATAATTTAAATGCGGCGTCTGCTCGCTGTCTTCCAGTAGTGTCCAAGCATTGGTAGACAACGTTTGTTTACGTCTTGACGCAATTCTTTTCTTGATTTCTTCAGCTCTGTTATTTTTCATTTTGTTTGTCCCTTTATTTCATAGTTGTCACATTATATGAAATTAGGACAGGATTATGAGAGATTTCGATTGCCTTTTGTGCTATTGGCAAGACTGCCCATTCCCCTTCCCCCGCACATCTTTACAACGTTTTTCAGAAAGCCCATTTGAAATAGTAAGCTGGCTTTCGCACGAACTAGATATGCCCTTCCTCCCGAAAACTGACGTATTTGTTATCTCCGATCACAACATGATCCAGCAGCGTTATTCCCATTAAGTTCCCAGTCTCTACAAGCCGTTTTGTCACCTCAATATCCTCCTTAGAAGGTGTTGGATCTCCAGACGATAGCAATAGGTAAGGCTTTGAAGTCATCGCCCCCTTTTCCCC
Source organism: Caryophanales bacterium (assembly GCA_031554215.1). GTDB lineage: Bacteria > Bacillota > Bacilli > JARBTR01 > JARBTR01 > JAVBKE01. The sequence goes on along the minus strand of JAVBKF010000176.1, from coordinate 28,971 downwards.
TGCTCCACACCGTGCAAGCGACTTTCACCGCACACGGCGTTCCCTCGATCGGCTCACCTTATCATCCAACAGAAGTACGTCTATACGAACAACTATCTTACTTGACAAAATGTTGAGCCGTTCGACTTGAGGCTGTTGCTCGATTTCCATTACAGAAACGTCTTTGCTCGTGCCTCTACTCTCACTATCATAAAAGGAAGTTCTCAACGGGGGCACCGTGCCTTCCTACCACTTCACAGAGTGTGCCTCTCCATGTTAATAGCTTTCCATGTACACATTCGCTCTATCAATGTCTTAACGTAGGTGCTAACTCTTGCCTCGCGTTCTCTCCACTGCCTGTAACAGTGCGTGGTGCTTTTGAAACCACCATCTTACTTACCCACGGAACGCACCTACTTCTATCAGCTAGGTTCACCCATTTCTAGGTATGTGCGTTAGGCATTTTCTTCGCTAGTTTGTCAGGAATTTAATCCATTCTCACCCTATTAAGTTTTTAACGACTCCCGGCCTATCCGTTGCACCAACCACCTCTGGTCAGATTTCGATGCCATTGAAGCACATGCTAAGTGTTTGGCTACACCTGAAGGAAATAAGAAGACCCACTGCCGGGAACAGCAATTAATACATCCTATTATCTGGCGAAAACAACAGCCATTTTAGTGAACGCTACTCAATGCATTACGACAACTTTCAGCCGACTTCACCGAGCTTCACACGACCTCTTGTACACATCAAGAAACCCGCATGTCGGAGGATTAGAGTTGGCATTTCATGGGCGTTACCCCTTCATTCTACCAATCAAGCGAATCGTTCATATCCCGCAGCATCTACACATGACTGTGAGAAAATGCGTAACCTTTTCAGTTACGAACATGTCGCACGATGATTATGCGCACAAATAAAACTCGCTGCAGATCTCCTGACCGCTTCGCGGAATATCTCCCTTGGGTGCACGATCGAGCGATTTAAACTGCCGATGAAAATAGATTGTTTGTGGAGTATTTGATTCTTTGAATTGAGGTATAACACGACAAAATGTTCTTGTTGTAAAAAGCGGAGTTCTTGCATGAGGTAGCTAGCAATATCGGCAGGCGATTTAATAACAAATCCTTCCGAGAACTGCAGTTGATTAAGCCTTCGCCCAAGCTCAACAGCAGCAAATATTTGCGCAGCTTTTGCTTCACCAATTCCTTTGATCTGGGTAAATTCTTCGATCGATGCATCCTTAATATTACGCAAGCCTTCAAACTTCGCCAGAACCTTTCCTGAGAGTTGTAACACTGATTCACTCTTCGAGCCTGTTCGTAGCAAAATGGCTAGTAACTCACGATTCGATAAACTTTGCGGACCGCTATGAATCATTCTTTCTCGCGGGCGATCTTCTTTATGATGGTCCCGAATCATTTCTGACGATTCTTCCAAATCGCTTCCTCCTTTACAATTGTTGAAACATGGTTTTTCTAATGAGTGTGTGGCATTTCTTCCACCTATTTCCTCCTTTACGATTGTTGAAACATGGTCATGTCCTTTTGGTTTCAAAAGTGAAGCACGCGCTTGTCAAAAAGATAGCAGAAACTCGTTTACACCACGTAAGTCACACATGAAAAACGCTTCCGCAGGGGAAGCATTCACACCAGAAATTAGGATAGATCAATATGCGCATGTTCCTTACTCATTCTACCAAAACATCACTAAAGGTACAATCTCCCAGATCCAATCCTTGATGTCGATCGCTTGCTTCACAAAGTTTGATAAATCTTTAAGAAATCAAGTATTTTTTGCTCCGTTTCTGCCAATTTTTCTGGTGTTTTCGATTTTGTATAGCTACGAAATTTTGAAATACTGTCATTATTTAGCTTAATTAATTGACCCAATTGTCCTTTTTGACTCCCTAGTACCTCATCTGTGTGCCATTCCTGTAACGGACTGTTCATTCTCTCAGCAGCCACTGCAGCGATCATCACTTGGATATTTGACTGTAACATTTTTAATTGTTCCAATTCGCTAGCTGAAAATCGCTCGGAGGATTTCCCCTCAATATCGACAGCCTTCCAATAGGCAGTTCCACCAGATGTTTTAATTCCTTGCGCTAATGCCTTTGCTTGCTCAAGGGAGCTAGCAATTCCTGTGAACAAATAGTATTTTCCCCCCTGATTGAGAACAACCTGCGGCGTTCCTTTTGGCAGCGACTTTGCCGTCTCATTTGCTGACTCTTTTGTCGAAAAAACACCCGACTGAATAAAGGAGATATTGATATTTTTTTCAAAAAATGCGAAGGTACCTGAGGACTCGGTAGCAAATGTTGCACTCGGATTCTGATTTTCAGGACTCAATTGATTTTTGATTAAGTTCAGTGAAATATAGCCGAGAAAACAACCGATCAGGAGCGCAATCACAACTGGTACAGCTAGTCTAGCAAATAACCTTCGGGCTGAGAGAGACGGCTTAGCGAACGGCGTAATCTTTTCATACGTTGTGACGATTGGTTCCGCGTCATCAAGCTGTGCATACTGAATGTCGGATGGGAAACGCCAGTTAAAATCTAAACCACTTTGATGTGCCTGTTTATCTGATGTCTGCGGCGGGTTTTGATTCAATTTCACCTGGATTCTACTACTATTATTCACACGGCACCTCCAATTACATAGTACCTCTATCATAGTCGCGAGCTCATAAAAAAGAACGAGCAATTTGTCAGCTCGCTCGAAAAACATTTTGACAATTTTCTTAATTTCTCTCTGCGCTTTTTTCTAAACAACTCACTTTCAACCGGTGCTACTCTCTGCTACCTAAGTTACATAAGCAGTCACAAGAAATAAAAGGCCGAAACGCTTTGATCAATTGCAATGAGCCAACTATAGCGAGTAACTCATTACTGGCAAGACTTTCCGAAACGATTGCTTGGTAATCTAGCTGAATTGCTTTCTGCTCATGATTTGAAACTGCAAACAATTCTGCTGCGCGTGCGCTTCGCGGGTGATTCATTTCAGTGAAAATAAGTGAGGAAGCCACGCCATCTAGCTGAGCGATCATCCTACCGAAATCCTTGTCTTTGAAACAAGAAAAGACAATTTTATATGTAAACTGAGGGTAATGGTCCTGTAAACTCTGAACAAAAACCTTTACCCCATCAGCATTATGGGCACCGTCCAACAAAATAATTGGCTGTTTTGAAACAAGTTCAAAACGACCAGCCCACTTGGCGTGTGCTAAACCATCTCTCTTCGCCTGTTCACTGATTTTGATGCGGCGTATCCGTTCTAATTGTTCACACACCATCATGGCAACCGCCGCATTCTCGATTTGATGCAGACCAACCATTTGAATTGATAACTGCTTATAACGGGGCTGGTCATCTAAATAGAAAGTAAACACTTCTCTAGTGGTTTCCTCTTCCATACAAGCACCATCCTGCAATACGCTTTTCTGCACTGGAACAGCCTGGTCGGGTTTACCGCTGCCCCGTAGCACATGGCTATCATCAAATCCGGTCACATTCCTAGATGCCCAAAATGCCTCACCAAAAATAAAGCAGGGAGCCTGTTTCCCAGTTGCGACATCACGGATAACCGTTTTCACTTCATCCGAAACATGACCAACGACTACTGGTGTTGCTGCTTTAATAATGCCTGCTTTCTCTTCGGCAATCTGGGCAATCGTGTCCCCTAGAAACTGCGTATGTTCGAGTGAAATCGTTGTAATCACCGATAGTATTGGCTGAACAACATTAGTCGCATCAAACCGGCCACCCATCCCTACTTCAATGAGTGTAAAATCACAATTTACTTTTGCGAAGTATTGAAATGCCAGTAAAGTCGTCAATTCATAGGCTGTTAGCTGATTACTTAGCCCAATTTGACCGATTAATGCGTTCATTTCATGAACAAACACTTCCGCAGTCATCGCTGCACCATTCAGCTCAATTTGGTCATAAACAAATTGCTGGGCAGGAGACGTATAGCTTGCAACGGAATAGCCTTGGCTAATCAGGATTTCTTGATTATAATGAAGCGTGGAACCTTTCCCATTAGAACCGGCATAATGGATAGCGCGCAATTGTTTCTCTGGGTTACCCAGAAGCCCACAAGCACGTTCCATACGACCGAGTCCTAAATCAATGCCTAAGGAATTTTGTTTTTGTTCAAGATACATCTGCGTATCTTCTACAGATTTAAAATACATGGTTCACCTATAATTCTATAAGGATGATGTTGATTGAAAACATGTTGGATTATCGTCAACGGAGCACTCGTCAGTGCAAAATTCGCGGAATTGCACCAATTTATTCGCCTAGCCGCGCTAGAAAAGCAAGTAGATGCGAAAATCATCAAAAACGATTCACTAATTCCGATGATTGAGGACGGTAGCGTGTCACTCCTCGGCGACCCGCCGCTACCAGACTTCGTCCTATTTATGGATAAAGATATTCACCTTGCAGCCACTCTTGAAAAGCTCGGCTTACCAGTTTGGAACTCAGCAGAATCCATTGAACGCTGTGATAACAAAATCAAAACACATCTAGCATTAACCGATAGTGTAATCCCTACGCCGAAAACAATCGTTGCTCCGTTTATATTTGCAGGGATGCGGCAGCAAAATGAAGGTTTCGTAAGGGAAGCTGCCACTCAGCTGACTTACCCACTTATTCTCAAAGAAGCATATGGCTCCTTTGGCGATCAAGTCTATTTCATTGATAGTGAAGAGGCTCTATTTGAAAAAGTAGCAACACTCAGCTCCACACCATTTCTATTACAGCAATATATACAGGAAAGTCACGGCAAAGATATCCGGATTAACATTGTCGGTGAGCGGTGCGTAGCTGCCATGTACCGTCATTCACAAACTGATTTCCGGGCCAATGCGAGTCAAGGTGGGACATTACTGCCCTACCAGCCATCATCTGAGGAAATCGACCTAGCCATTCGTGCTGCAAGGGCTACAAACACCACTTTTGCAGGCGTTGATTTACTCTTTAGTGATAACGGTCCCCTCGTTTGTGAGGTAAACGCCAATGCCCATTTATTGAATATTTATTATACCACAGGCATTAACGTTGCTTCATTTATGGTAGACCATTGTTTGCAGCAGTTATCAGATTCGGATTTCACAAATAAGAAAATATAATCGTAGGAGAATGATGATGTTTAGCGGCATACTAGTGTATACAAAAGACCATGCTCAGAAAAATGCACCATTTATCGAACGAATGCTTAGTGAAGCAAACAGGATTGGCATTAAACTCGAGCTTGTCTATCGAGATGAGATTTTCATTGGTGTAGAGAACGGACGGGCTTTTGTTCGGAATCAATTTGGCGAAAAAATCAATCGTAATTTCGCTATTATTCGCTGTATTGATTCCCTATTCACTCGGCATTTAGAGATTGCCGGCTTCAAAACATTTAATTCTGCCATTGTATCAGAGCTATGTAATGACAAGGCAAAAACCTGCCAACTAGCAATGATGCTTGGTATTCCAACCACTGATACGATTATTCTTTGGGACGACCAAATCCCCCCTCTGAGGCCGCCCTACGTGATGAAACCACGACAAGGGAGCGGCGGAACTGGTGTACAGTTAATTGAAAATGAGGCAACAAGCATGAGCGGAAAACAGCTCATCGCCCAGCAGCTCGTGACCCCTGGAAAAGATGTCCGGGTATTTGTCATCGGTAAAGAAGTGATTGGAGCCGTGCGAAGAACGAGCCAAACAGATTTCCGGGCAAATTTCACCCTTGGTGGCGATGCTGAACTCATTTCACTTGGCGACAAGGAGAGAGCCATGGTCGGCCGTTTAGCGCAAATCCTTGAATTTGGGTTTGTCGGCATTGACTTTGTTTATGGGGAAAATGGCGACCCACTCCTAAATGAAATCGAGGATGTTGTCGGTAGCCGGACTCTGAGCGCGCTATCAGATATTGACGCCGTTCAGCACTACCTACAGTTTATTAAAAGAAAGTTATTGGAATAGCGCGAAAAGAGGCAGTGATGACTCCTGCTTTACAGGTCATCACTGCCTCTTTATTTATACCTAACGAACCCGAAATCACTAACACCCTAAGGAAATGGGACGCTTATTTCAATGCGCTTTCAATTGCTGATTCCATTTCTTCTGGTGTTGTTGTCGGTTCAAAGCGTGTCACATTGCCTTGTCTATCAACTAGAAACTTAGTGAAATTCCACTTCACAGAGTGTGTATCGGTGAAATCAACGCCGAATTTCGTCTCAACAATGCCTTGTAAGGTATCATTGCTTCCAAATCCACCAAACTCAGTAACAGACGTTAAGTGTTTGAACAGCGGATGTGCCTGCTCTCCGTTCACCTCAAGTTTAGCCGTTAACGGGAAAGTTACACCAAAATTTAAATTACAGAAACTATGCTCTTCATCAGATGTACCAGGCGCTTGCTCACCAAATTGGTTACAAATACAGCCAATAACTGTTAGCCCTTGATCTTTAAATTTGCGGTGTAAATTTTCGAGTCCTTCATACTGCGGTGTAAATCCACATTGACTCGCAGTGTTTACGAATAACATAACGTCGTTTTTGTGCTCACTTAAAGAAAGTTCCTTACCGTTTGCTAGTGGTAATGCGTAATCATAAATAGTCATAAAAGTTAGCCTCCAAATTGAAATTTATTTATACAGTCTACTTTATTGCTTAAGAGTAGACAAGTCAATAAATTTGACTTTTCCGCTCATATCCGTTAATCGACTCGCTATTCTGACTTTTCTAAATATAAATCAATAATAGACATCTATTGCATCAACAGTGTCCGTGTTGAGCTAAGGGCAATGGCGCACAAGGAGAACGGGGTTACAAAAAAAGGTTGTCGCCCGCGAACTGAAACACATTGATGCATAGTCGTTGCACCTTATTTACACGGAGGACAAGAAATCGTTTTGATCATTCTCATATTAGTGATAATATTTTAGTATGTCTCATGGCATTCTATCATGGTATAATGGACGTATTGTTTTTCTTAGAAGTAAACAAACTCGAATGAACAATAGACAATGTTAAAAAAATAAACAGGCAAAGGAGTCATTCAAAATGAAAGGTATTATCCTAGCAGGTGGCAGTGGAACACGACTATATCCCCTAACGATGGTCACAAGTAAACAGTTATTACCGATTTACGACAAACCGATGGTCTACTATCCCCTCTCTACACTGATGTTAGCTGGTATCAAAGAGATTTTGATCATCTCAACACCAGAAGATACGCCTAAATATGAACATCTATTTGGAGATGGCTCTCATTTGGGTATTTCCCTACAATATAAAGTACAAGAAAACCCTGAAGGACTCGCACAAGCATTTATATTGGGTGCTGATTTCATCGGTGATGATTCAGTTGCAATGATTCTTGGAGATAATATTTACTACGGGAGTGGTATGCGCAAAATTTTGCAACGTGCTGCTGCTAAGCCAAAAGGCGCTACGGTCTTCGGCTACCACGTCAAAGACCCTGAGCGCTTTGGAATTGTCGAATTTGATCCAGATGGTAAAGTGCTTAGCGTGGAAGAAAAGCCAGCTGTTCCAAAATCAAATTATGCGATAACAGGGTTATATTTTTACGATAACTCGGTTGTTGATATTGCCAAAAACGTCAAACCTTCTGCGCGTGGTGAGCTGGAAATCACCGATATCAATGATGCCTACTTGCAGAAGAATTTGCTTGAAGTTGAACTGCTTGGCAGAGGCTTTACTTGGCTTGATACCGGTACACATCAAACGCTCGTTGATGCAACCAATTTTGTGAAAACAATTGAAGAGCATCAAGGCGTTAAGATTGCAGCACTTGAAGAGATTGCTTACATCAATGGTTGGATTAGCAAGGAAGTACTCCTTGAAAGTGCTAAACTTTTGAGTAAAAATGATTACGGAAAGTACCTACAAAAAGTAGCTGATGGACAAATCAAACATTAAGAAAGAGGGAACAACATGGAAATAAACGATACAAAATTAATAGGTGTTAAAGTGATTACACCGAAAGTATTTGGTGACCACCGCGGTTGGTTTACTGAAACCTATAGCGATGAACATTTTAAAAAAGCTGGTCTTGACCTTACTTTTGTGCAAGATAATCATTCCTACTCGGCTACAAAAGGGACACTGAGAGGATTACACTACCAATTGAACCCAAAAGCACAAACAAAACTCGTTCGCTGTACGCGTGGCGCTATTTTTGATGTCGCTGTTGATATTCGCAAAGGGAGTCCTACTTATGGCGAATGGTTTGGAATCGAACTAAATGCTGATAATAAAAAGCAACTGCTTGTCCCAAAAGGATTTGCCCATGCTTTCATGACACTTACTGACGATGTTGAAGTGCAGTACAAAGTAGATGAGCTTTACTCGCCTGATTGCGACCGTGGGATCGTTTGGAACGATAAAGAAATTGGCATCGAATGGCCAATGGATGTAACCCCGGTACTTTCCGATAAAGATCAAAATGCACCGCTACTATCTGAGACAGAAAATAATTTTACATTTGGAGAATAACGCATGAAAATTTTAGTTACGGGCTATACAGGACAACTTGGTTTTGACGTTGTTCGCGCAGGAAAAGCACTTGGATTTGATATGATTGGCATTGGTGTTGAACACTTAGATATCACCGACCAAGAGGCCACGAGTCAGTTTGTAAGAGATGTCAAGCCTGATGCGATTATTCATTGTGCTGCTTATACGGCCGTGGATAAGGCTGAGGATGACAAAGAACTGTGTTGGAACATCAATGTAAAGGGGACTGAAACGCTAGCGACCATCGCCAAAGAATTACAGTCCAAATTTATTTATATCAGCACGGATTATGTGTATGATGGCAAGGGAGAAACACCATTTATTGAAACAGATGCAACAAGTCCAGTGAACTATTATGGACAAACAAAGCTCGAGGGTGAACAAATTGTTCAACAACTTTTGACAGACTATTTTATTGTGCGGATTTCTTGGGTGTTTGGTCTCAACGGATTTAACTTTGTCAAAACGATGCTGAAACTTGCTGAGACACGAAATGAGTTAAATGTGGTAGGCGATCAATTCGGATCCCCTACTTACACATTTGATCTGTCGAAGTTATTGCTTGAGATGATCCAAACAGATCGATATGGCATTTATCACGGAACCAATGAAGGCATTTGTTCATGGGCTGAGTTTGCGACAGAAATCTTCCGTCAAGCTGGAAAAAATGTTACAGTAAATAGCATCCCTGCTGCGGATTATCCGACAAAAGCAGCAAGACCAGGTAACTCACGGATGTCTAAGCAGAAATTAATTGACAATGGATTTATGACTTTACCTAAATGGCAAGACGCATTACAGCACTACATAAATGTGCTAGAAACGGAAGGAAAATAAAGATGAGTAGAAAGAAAATTCTTGTAACTGGCGGTGCTGGTTTTATCGGCGGTAACTTTGTTCAGTATATGGTGAACAAGTATCCACAGTGTGATATTTATAACTTGGATTTATTGACATATGCAGGTGATTTAACGAAACACCGCGATATTGAGGGGCAAGATAACTATCATTTTGTCAAAGTGGATATTACAGATCGTCCTGCAATCATGGCGCTTTTTGAAAAAGAGAAATTTGATTATGTTGTTCACTTTGCAGCTGAAAGCCATGTCGATCGCTCGATCACTGACCCTGAAGTCTTTGTGCGTACAAATGTACTTGGAACACAGGTGTTACTCGATGCCTCCAAAGCCACTTCGATTGCAAAGTTTCTGCATGTCTCTACGGATGAAGTGTATGGTGAGCTTGATTTTGATCCAACCACTTTCTTCACTGAGCAAACACCGCTTGAGCCTAATAGCCCGTATAGTGCTAGTAAGGCTTCATCAGATTTGCTTGTCCGTGCTTATCATGAAACGTTTGGTCTACCAATCAACATCACGCGTTGTTCCAATAATTATGGACCATACCACTTCCCTGAGAAGCTAATCCCATTGACAATTTCTCGTGTGCTAAATGATGAGAAGGTACCTGTCTATGGCAATGGCAGTAATATTCGTGACTGGCTACATGTGTTAGATCACTGCGCTGCGATTGACCTTGTTTTACATGAAGGCGAGAACGGCCATGTCTACAATGTTGGTGGGCATAATGAGGTGACAAACCTTGAGGTTGTCAAAACCATTATTCGTGCACTCGGAAAATCTGAGGATTTAATTGAGTTTGTTGAGGATCGTCTTGGACATGACAGGCGCTATGCAATTGATCCAACGAAACTAGAACAATTGGGCTGGAAGCCAACTTACAAATTCGATACAGGTATTGCACAGACAATTGAGTGGTACCTTGAGAATAAATGGTGGTGGGAAAACATCATCAGTGGTGAATACCAACAGTATTTTGAGAAACAATACGGCAAACGATAAGTAGTCGTTTACCAAAAGGAGTAGCACGTAGCGGCTACTCCTTTTGCTGTCTAAATAACAGTGCCTCATTCGGCCCCTTCAATACATTTTTTCAATTTCTTAAAGATATTGCCTGCGTTATCACCTAGCATGCCGATGGTAAACGCCCTGATGTCTGAAAATTGTTGAAGCGAATGTTACTTGAATAAATCAACATCTGACCTCTGTAAGAAATCATAAACCTAATAATGGTATAAAAATTTATTAACGCCGCCTAATAAATAATCAACTGATTTTGACTTTCTAGAAAAGGTATTCTGACCATATTCCGGGTTATTCACTGATTTGACATTCCTGATTAACTCGTTTAAACTCATAACGGTATATGGAATATGACAACAAGAAAGGAGAATTTATGGCATATTTTATTGGAACTTTGATACCACCTTTAGTCATTGCATTTCTGATCGTCCGTTTTGCTTTGAAAAAAAACTATCAGAAAAAACATGGTAAAGAAATGCCCACAGCTGGCGTTATTCTTAGAACTATCGTCATTGGATTTGGCTTATTTTGTGTCACGATACTTAGTAGCTTTTACTAAGTTGACATTCCTTCTAAAGACCGCCTTGGCAAAGGCGCTTTTGGTAGTATTTCCTCAGAAACAGCCATGTTCGTGGTAATACACGTTATCAAGAAACTTGGGGCTGGTTAACCGCTAGTGTCCATAATCCTATCCACCAGAGAGGATGCTGGTCCTTTGCTAGCAGAATCCCCAGTTACCAAGTCGCTAGCAGAATCCATTGCCTGATCAACAAAATGAATGGTTGGTGAAACAACGACATTTACGGCTTCATGTCAATTGACGATAGAATTTCAATAGCAATCTTCCCTCTCTTTTGTTCCGGAAATAAATTATTTAACGTCTGGTCTACACCTTGGAGGTTTTCATTATAGGTCCTCCGTTTATTCTTGGATCCTATGCTTTTTCACAGTATCTGATTAATTTGATTATTTAGTTAAGCTGTGTCTGAAAGAGATTTATGAAAGGAGCTTGATAAGCTTTTTTGATTGGCACTGAGGAAAAATTGTAAAATACTTGAATTTGGAAGACTTCCTTCGACAATTCTAGGGCAAAAATTCTGCTTTAAGTTCGCATATATCTTTTTTCAAACAGACCCTAGTTCAAACAAAAAAGGAGCGAAAGCCACCAAAAGGTGACCTCCTTCTCCTTTGAACATTTACAAACCTTCGAGCTCAGTCATTCGTGCTTCAACAATCCCCTTTTTCTCAAGGTAATCAGCTAGCTTTGCACGTTCCTCAATGATGACTTTTTCAGGCGCTTTTGCCACAAATCCTCGGTTAGCAAGTTTCTTCTCGATTCGGGTTACCTCGTCATTCCACTTCGTTAGCTCTTTTTCAAGGCGTTTCATTTCATCCTCGATATTGATTAAACCTGCAAGTGGAATAATGATTTCTGCACCTGTGACAACCGCTGTCATCGCTTTCAGGGCACTCGCTACCGCTGTACCAATCTCAAGTTGTTCTGGATTACAGAAACGCTCTAGGGTACTACGATTCGCCTCGATTGTTGCTGCGATTGCCTCATCTTTTGCCCGAATCATTAGCGTTATTTTCTTACTCATTGGTGTGTTTACTTCAGTTCGTATCGCGCGCACGCTCCGAATGATGTCAACAATTAATTTCATATCCTCTGCTGCTTGCGTATTATTTAATTCTGCACGTACCACAGGCCAACTTGCTACCGCAATTGAATCGCCCTCATGAGGCAGGTTCTGCCAGATTTCTTCCGTAATAAACGGCATGAATGGGTGAAGTAATCGCATCGTACTGTCTAATACAAAGGCAAGCACTGAGCGTGTTGTTCGTTTGGCCGCTTCATCATCACCATACAGAGGCAACTTTGCCATTTCAATATACCAATCACAGAAATCATCCCAAATAAAGTTCGTTAGTGTCCGTCCTACTTCACCAAATTCAAATTTCTCAGCAAGTCTTGTCACGCTGTCAATCACTTCATTTAGCCGTGTCAAAATCCAATCATCCGCAACCGATTTTTCACCTGATAAATCAATTTCCTCAAAAGTCATGCCCTCTAAATTCATTAAGCAGAAACGTGATGCGTTCCAAATCTTATTAGCAAAATTCCATGTCGCTTCCATCTTTTCAGGAATGTAGCGCATATCTTGTCCTGGGGAACCAGCTGTTGTCAGGTAAAACCGCAGTGAATCTGCACCATAACGCTCGATTTCCTCCATCGGATCAACGCCATTGCCAAGTGATTTACTCATCTTTCTCCCTGAAGCGTCACGCACTAGTCCATGAATCAGAACATGGTCGAACGGTTTCTCCCCAGTGAACTCAAGCCCTTGGAAGATCATCCGTGAGACCCAGAAAAAGATAATATCGTATCCGGTAACGAGTGTACTCGTTGGATAGAATTGTTTGAAATCCTCCGCTTCGGGATTTGGCCATCCGAGCGTTGAAAACGGCCATAGGGCTGAACTAAACCAAGTATCCAGCACATCATTGTCCTGATCCCAATTCTCACTATCTGTAGGGGCTTCTGTGCCAACATACACCTCCCCTGTTTCTTTATGATACCAAGCTGGGATTCGGTGCCCCCACCATAATTGCCGTGAGATACACCAATCTCTAATATTCTCCATCCATTGAAGATACGTTTTCTCAAACCGCTCTGGGACAAATTCAACACGATCGTCAGTCTGTTGTTTAGCTGTAGAAGCTGTCGCTAAAGGCGCCATTTTCACAAACCACTGTGTCGATAGGTACGGTTCTACTACAGCACCACTTCGCTCGGAATGACCAACGGGATGCACATGTTCACCGATCTTCACACAAACACCAAGTTCTTGTAGCTCGGCAACCAGTTTCTGACGGCATTCAAAACGTTCCATTCCTTGATACTTACCTGCCTCGGCATTCATAGTACCATCTTCATTCATCACCAGAACACGTTCGATGCCGTGACGATTACCCACTTCAAAGTCATTCGGATCATGTGCAGGCGTAATTTTCACTGCCCCTGAACCAAAGTCCATTTCACAATACGCATCGCCAACAATCGGGATTTCTCTACCGATAATCGGCAACTTGAGCATTTTTCCGATCAGGTGCTTATAGCGCGCATCCTCTGGGTTGACCGCAACTGCAGTATCACCAAACATCGTTTCCGGTCTTGTTGTTGCAATCTCAATATAGCCGCTTCCATCCACCAGCGGATAGCGTAAATGATAGAACGCACCTGTCACTTCTTTATAAATAACCTCAATATCAGACAGTGCCGTTTTCGTTACAGGGTCCCAATTGATAATCCGCTCACCACGATAAATCAGTTTTTTTTGATACAAATCAACAAACACTTTCCTTACCGCATCAGATAAACCTTCATCTAAAGTAAACCGCTCACGAGAGTAATCAAGCCCAAGCCCGAGCTTCGCCCACTGCGCACGAATGTGACCAGCATATTCTTCCTTCCATTTCCAAGTCTCCTCGAGAAAGCGCGCTCGCCCAAGATCATAACGAGACGTACCTTCCTCGCGCAGCTTTGCCTCCACCTTTGCTTGTGTCGCAATCCCCGCATGATCCATTCCCGGCAAATAAAGAACATTAAACCCTTGCATCCGTTTCATCCGTGTAAGAATATCCTGCAATGCCGTATCCCAAGCATGTCCCAAATGAAGCTTACCCGTTACATTTGGCGGCGGAATCACAATTGTATAAGGTGGTTTCAGAGAACTCTCCTCAGCTTCAAAGAACTTCTGCTCCACCCACCATTGATACCGTCCTGCTTCAACCGCTTTCGGATCATATTTTGTCGCCATCTCTTTACTACTCAAATCAACCACTCCTTTTTATTTAAAAAAATTCAATCTTTTTCCTTCCGCTTTAGCGTGTACCACACGTCAAACGCCTGACTAAAAAACGGCAATAAAAAACGCCTCATCCTCAAATCAAAGGACGAAACGGTTAGCTCGCGGTACCACCTTCATTCCAAAGCAAAAAAGCTTTGGCACTTCATTCATTGGTAACGGACACTAGGCGCATCTATCGCAATCAACATACGACACATGCTGGTATGGTAGTCCGGCTCTCACTACTTCCCGGCATATGCCAGCACAATTCACGAGAACAGCTCATGGGTGACATTCAATGAAAACCTTCATAAGAAACCTTGCAGCTAGTAGTTTCTCTCTCTATATGGGTTTAGGCATTTACTCTTCCCAATCACAGCTTTTAATGTACCCTATCATAAAGGCAAATGACCGATTTGTCAATTTCACATAAACGAAAAACATGAATAAACTAGCAACAAAGGACTGGTGACAATCATATGAAAAAATTCAATAAGTTTTCCATCCCGCCATGGATGAGAAATATCCGAGACATCGCCAAACAATTCATTATTCCATTCTGCATCTTCCAAGGCATTCGGACATTTTTCATTCCAACAACCGTCGACTTATTGTTCCTCATCATTCTCATTCTAATCGCAATGGCATTTAAACAAGAAATTATTTAATGGGTATCCATCACGTTGCACTTGCCGCTGCAGCTGCGGCTTCTGCTGCCTGCGCTTGTGCAGCTTTCGCCTGTTCAATTTTCATGATCATGTATTCAGCGTTCTTGAGTAACCAATATTGTGTTTGTAACTTACGACATAGTGCCGACTCAGTCAGATCACTTTTTTTATGAAAAAATTCCTCCACGACACGGACACAGTTTTCTGGACTTGCGAGATAACTATTAAACAATACCAGTTCCCCTTCTCGCCACGGAAAATACTGCTGATAAGTACTGAGCAGTTCTAGAATATCATCCGCTTGCTTCGGGTAGGTTTTCAGTTGTCCAATCACAAATGGCAATAAATCAAAATGTGGTGCCGCTTCGCCTGCTTCTTCCATATTTATAAAATGTCCATAGCCGTTTTCAGAATAAAGAAAATGATTGATAGAAACCTTTCCGTGCGTAATCACCGTACGCATTTTCTTGTCATCCTTTGTCTCTTCATACCAATCATTCAGTTTTTGAACCGAGTAATTCATTGCTTGTAAAATATCATGGTGATAGGCAGTATACTGCAATTCAAACGGTGACATATACCATTTATTGTCAGCCATTCGGACAAACTCTTCTAGAAAACTTTTCTGTCGTTCCCACCTCGATTTGGTGCTTTCATAATGATCCTCTCTCTCTTCACTTGAAATTTCTTTATCCTTCACTGACAACGTATGCAAACGCGCTAGTTCTCGAAACATTTGCTTATTGCGCTGCTCCGATTCGCCTTTTACCTCATCAGGCAGCCACGGCGTAAGATACCACATTTGGTCGCCTACTATCACGCCATAACGCTGATCCATTGCCGGAAACACTGGGACAATCCGGTTATATCCCCTTTGATATAACGCCTGAATTTGCTTGACAAAATCAACCCCTTTACGTGCAGGAATTGATTTCACCCCGAAGATACCATTATTGGTATACACCTTGATCACTTTCCCAAATTCTTCGTAAAATTCTAACCGTAACTGATAATTCTCCAGATACTGCCGGACGACTGATTCAGTAGTTGCCACAATGCTCACTCCATTACTGATTTAGTAGAAAATAAACAGCAGAAATGTCTGCTGTTTATCCTTTTAGTTTGGGATGTAAAGAATTGTGCCTTCAACAATTTGCGCATTTGGTTGTAAACGATTATATCGGGCAATCTTTTGCGAGCTAATTGAATATCTTTGCGCCAAATTCTCCA
Source organism: Caryophanales bacterium (assembly GCA_031554215.1). Lineage (GTDB taxonomy): Bacteria > Bacillota > Bacilli > JARBTR01 > JARBTR01 > JAVBKE01. The sequence goes on along the minus strand of JAVBKF010000176.1, from coordinate 12,813 downwards.
GCGAGTCACCGCGCTGCACAATATACACTTTGAGACAGGTACTCGCTTCGCTCCGCGTAGAAAAAATATCAGAAACTGTAGAAACTTTCGGGGCACTCTCTCCATTTGAACTTGATAGTTCTTCAAATACAAGTGCTGGCTGATCTACTCCCTTAGGCTCTGTGCTGTAATTAACCTCAACATGGAATGTCTCCTGCGCTTCTTCTACTGGCTCTTCCGGTGCAACACTAAATGGGAATATGACTTGATCATAACTATCCGTTTCCTCGTCTAAAGCAAGCTCTCGGTACAGTAATGCTTCGTCCTCATCTAAATCTGCATAAGCAGGTTGAGATTCTTCTTCCTGGTCACTTTCCTCTGGTGTAAAGGCAAAATGAATTTCTTCCTCTTCTTCATAATACGGTTGTAATTCTTCGTCTAATACATCTTGTTCTAAGCGAACTGAATATTCTTGTGCCACTGCTTCTACATCCTCTGCTTCATATTCTGTTTCGAGTGTCTCTAATTGATCCAATCCTGCTTCAACAGCCTCGTCAACTTCTTGTGCATAGGCAGCATTATCCTCACGTGCAAGGTACGCTTCTTCTTGTGCGTATGCTAGATCATCTTGTTGTGCAAGATACGCTTCTTCCTGTGCGTATGCTGCATCATATTGCTGTGCAAGGTAGCCTTCTTCTTGTGCATTTGCTGCTTCATCTTGCTGTGTTAAATACGCTTCATTAAGCACCTCTGATGCTTCTGTTTGATTGCTTACTACGAATGACGGAGCCTCTTGTTCTGCTAATTGCCCGCTACCCCCAGCTCCCTCAGCTCCATTTCCCTGTGACCAGACCCCATAAGGATTCACTTGTTGAAACTGCTGTGACTGCAAACGGATTTGTTGTTCTTGATAAGCCTGGTAGGCTTGTTGCCACGCTGCTTGCTGCGCAGTTAGATTATTCTGCCATTGTTCAGCTTTCGGTGAAGTTTGTTGACTAGGCGCAAATGCTTGTTGCTCATATACACCCGGCGGCGCTACATTTTCACTTTGCCATGGTGCCTGCACACCTGGTTGCCTAGCATCAGTTGGTGGATAAACAGGCTGGCTAAATGTCGTTGTTCTCTCAGGATAGCTTGTTTGCTGACCCGCTCCTCGTGACCAGTCATTTTGCTCCTGGTGCTGCGTGAAACGCCACTGAGGCGGCTGCTGAACCTCAGGCTGTAAAGATGAATATGGCTTTTGCCTTCCGCCTTGTGCTCCTGGAAGTGGTGATACAGCTCCTTGCGGGGTAGTACCAGAACCATACAAAGGCTGCTGTGACTGCTGCACATTAGCATGCTCACTATAAGGTACACCTTGCCATTCAGGTGGCTGTTGATACTCAGATGCTGCTTGCGCCATGTAAGTTGGTCCATCGCCTTGTTGTGGTTCCTGCCATTGCCCCTGTGGTGATGGTGAAGGATAAGGTGATTGATACTGCGACGACCAATCATTGGTAGACCCCTGTGGCGCACCACGCCATTGTGGTTCTTGTTGCAAGTGTGGTACTGCATTGGACTGTGCTAGTTGCTGCGCTTGCAGTTGTTGCTGATATTCTGCTCGGTATGGCGCTTGTTGCTGCGCTTGCTGTTGTTGCTGATATTCTGCTGAGTATGGCACTTGTTGCTGCGCTTGCTGTTGTTGCTGATATTCTGATGGATAGGGCGCTTGCTGATCTGCTTGCGGCTGCTGCTGATATTCTGATGGGTATGGCGCTTGTTGATCTGCTTGCGGTTGCTGCTGATATTCTGCTGAGTATGGCACTTGTTGCTGAGCTTGCTGTTGTTGCTGATATTATACTCGGTATGACGCTTGCTGATCTGCTTGCAGCTGCTGCTGATATTCTGATGGGTATGGCACTTGTTGCTGTGCTTGCAACTGTTGCTGGTATTCTGATGGGTATGGCGCTTGTGACTCTTCATGCTGTTGCCATCCTGATGCCTGCGGGTATTCATGAGATAGTGGCTGCTGATAGCCAAACAAAGGCGCTACTTCCCCTTGTTGTTCACCAACACTCACAGATCCTGCTAATTGCTTTCCACCACCGTCCAAGACTGTTGTTTCATTTGTATCCATAGACAGAGCAGATGCTTCTGATACATCCATATCAGTAGCAGGAACTAAATGTGGTGTAGCATTCGTTTGTTGCCCTAAAGTGGTATAAGGCGCTGGAACATCTGTACTACCATGTATGACACTGCTATTCGGTGCAAACCCAGAAGCAAGCGTTTGTTCATCTGCCACTCGCAGATCTTCTGTTTCTAGTGAAGGTGCAGACTGAACCTCGGCATCAAATTGAAATCCAGAAAAATCAGGGTTCTGATAGCTTTTAAGTGGCTCTAACTCAGCAACTGGCACTAGAGCCTCCTCTGGTAGTGCATAATCTGCGTTGCGTGCCAAAAAAGCTTCCTGGTCATCTGGTGTATCCTCGAGTGCCACTTCAACATGTAACTGATCTTGTTCTTCTGCTGGTAGCTCACGCTCATAAACACCATTGATGTAAAGTTCCGCACAAATATGTAAGCAGCTATCTTCATTGATTGTACAATCCAACGTCTGCACACCCATATTGAGCTCTTCGCCGCTGCGAACGCGTTCTGCAGGAATCGTAATATCAACAGGAAATGCATAGAAGAATTGACAATTACTACTTCCCTCGCAAGGCGTCACGGAAGCACAATTTTGGACCGCATAGAAATCCGTTTCTGGCGTATCCGTGTCACAAGGCACATACTCTCCGACCAGTTCTAAAGTTCCTCTTAAAATGACGTACTGATCAAACTCATGACAAGTCACATTTGGTTCAAGAGAAATCGATAACACTTCACAAACCTCTTCACCTTTTTGAAAATGAACATCCTCTTCTAAAGAAAACCGTAAACAGTTTTGATCCTCACTCATACTTTCCCCTCCAAATATAAAAAACATTAGGCGACCCTCTAATAAAAATAAAAAATTCCTCTAACAACTTATGAACCAACACAGCCATTTATGAAAACCTGTTGACGGCTTTTTTCGCTTTTGTTAGAATCAAGTAACTATTAAAAATGAACCAGCCTAAAAGTGTGTGAATAAAGTCATTCGATACCAACGTAAGAACGCCTTATCGAATACCTTTATCCACACATTTCTAGCAATTTGTTAGAGAAAAAATAAATATTAGAGGTGCAAAGAATGAATGAATTAGTTATTGTGTTAGATTTTGGCGGACAATACAATCAGTTAATTGCCAGACGAGTGCGAGATTTGCATGTCTACTGTGAGGTTCTCCCTTACAATACACCGATCGCTGAGATCAAGCGCCGCAAGCCAAAAGGGATTATTTTCACTGGCGGACCGAGTGTTGTGACCGATGCAAACGCACCGGTTGTTGAAAAAGAACTACTTGAAATTGGCATCCCGATTCTTGGTATTTGTTACGGTTGCCAAGTCATGGGACATTTGCTTGGTGGCACCGTTGAGAAAGCAACACAGAAAGAATACGGCAAAACAAAGATTCAATTTGATACTGGTAGTCAATTGTTCAATGGCCTGAATGCTGAAAATATTTCTTGGATGAGCCACACTTACTACGTGAGTACACCCCCAAAAGGATTTGACATTATCGCAAGTACCGACACATGTCCGGTTGGCGCGATGGCAAATGATGACAAAAAACTTTATGGTGTGCAGTTCCACCCAGAAGTCGTCCACACACCGCAAGGCAATGATATTTTGAATAATTTCCTTTATAAGATTTGTGAATGTAGCGGCGATTGGATTATGGAAGATATCGCTCAAAATACGATCAAAGCATTACGAGAAAAAATCGGCGACAAAAAGGTATTGTGTGCCTTGTCTGGTGGTGTTGATTCTACCGTTGCCGCAGTGCTTGTTAATAAAGCAGTTGGTAAACAACTGACTTGTATTTTCGTTGACCATGGATTAATGCGCCTTGATGAAGGTGACCAAGTAGAAGAAATCTTCCGCAATCAGTATGACATTAACCTTGTTCGAGCTGATGTTGAAGAGCAGTTTCTATCAAAATTAGCTGGGGTTAGCGATCCTGAAACAAAACGCAAGATTATTGGGGAAGAATTCATTCGTGTATTTGAAGCAGAAGCGAAGAAAATCGGCACGGTTGATTTCCTTGTCCAAGGCACAATTTATGCGGATGTCATTGAAAGTGGCACCAAGGATTCAGCAGTGATTAAGAGCCATCACAATGTTGGCGGCTTACCTGATGCCGTTGATTTCAAAGAAATCATTGAACCATTGCGAGATTTATTTAAGGATGAGGTACGTGCATTAGGTAGAACTTTGGGGATACCTGACGTTCTTGTTGACCGCCAGCCTTTCCCTGGGCCCGGTCTTGCGATTCGTATTATTGGTGATATTACGAAGGAAAAACTGGATACACTCCGTGAAACAGATTTCATCTTCCGTGATGAGATTGCTAAGGCAGGCCTTGATAAGGAGATTTTCCAATACTTCACTGTGCTCACGAATCTTCGCAGTGTTGGTGTAATGGGCGATGAGAGAACGTATAGTCATACGGTTGCACTTCGTGCTGTCAATAGCGTTGATGCGATGTCAGCAGATTGGTCACGCATTCCTTATGATGTGCTCGAGAAGGTTTCTGTACGGATTGTCAATGAGGTGCAGAATGTGAACCGGATTGTTTATGATATTACTTCTAAGCCACCTGCTACTATCGAGTGGGAATAATGAAACAAGGCGATAAACTCCGATTTGATGGGGTTTATCGCCTTGTTAATTTAAGTTGACTCCAATTTGACTCCAGTTTGTGATGTGAATTGATTTTTAGTATTCGTGGTTTGATCACTCTGTGCTAGTTTCAATTCTACCCGCCCATTCAATTTTTCAGCAACTTCAACATTGCTATTCGGATAAAGATGCCCATACGTGCCTAGCGTAGTTTGTATATCTTCATGCCCTAGTCGTTGTTTTATGATTAGAGGGTTCTCCCCCATATTAACCAGCATGGCTGCGTGAGAATGTCGTAATGCGTGAATTTTGATACGTTTAACACCTGCAAGCTTGGCATATCTACTAATTGCATAAGCGATTGTGGACTTTTGAGTTGGTATTCCGTTGTAGCTTAAAACAAACTTAGTCAGTATTTGCTTATCTTGAGCTTCTTTCCATGAGTGTAAAACCCGAGCCGTCTCTTCATCAATAGCAATTTCTCTTCTACTTGCCTTGGTCTTTGGAGTTGTAAGTTGAAAATCATTCGCATTTTTATAATGCAAAGTCTTAGTCACTTTAATAATTTTGCTTTCAAGGTCGATGTCCTGCCATTGTAGCCCACTTGCTTCTCCAATCCTCATGCCTGTCATAAAAAGCAACCACAGTGTTGTAAACAGAAAGTGTTGATAAAAATCTTGAACATAGATCGTTGAAATCACTTTAGCAAATTCTTCCTTAGTCCAGAATTCAACTTCTTTCTTTTGCTTCTTAACATTTCCAGCTATTTTTGCTGGATTTACTGACACTAGTCCTAATCTAAAGGCACGATTGAATGAAACTGTCAGTATTGCATGGAGTAACCTTACATACTCATTCGAATAACGCTTCACAAGATTAGATTGCCATTTTTGAACCATTATTGGTGAAATCTGCTTTAGTTGAAGTTTACTAAAGAATTCAAAGTGCTTATTAACAAGATGCAATCTATTTTCATAAGTACTTTCCTTAGTTTGGGTCTTATACCACGGTAAAAATATTTCATTAATATACTCTTTAAATTGCAAAGTACTATTGCTAGTGAAAGCTGTTTTACCATGCTGAGAAATCAGCTCTGCTTGAGCCTGCTTTGCTTCCTTTAGAGTCGAGTAACCTCTTCTAGTGGTTCGAACCCTTTTTCCTGTCAATTTATCGAAACCTAGGCTGATATCAACCCTATAAGTCCCATTCTTCTCTTTCTTTATTGGCATTAAGGCTCCTCGTTTCTTTTTCAAGTTTATCTATCTTAACCAGCCCATTGACAATAGCTTTTAAATAAAAGCTTTCAATGCCTTGGTCAATTTGAATGTAGTAATCAAGTTCTTGTAGTATGATTGTTGATTTTTGTGACATATTCATTTGATTGCTCCTCTATAGCAAAATTCTTCATCTAGGTGCGTTATTTCAATTAGGTCTAAAATTCTACTGACAATATCGTGGCTGTTTAAGCCCTCTTCTGTTGATACAGCATGTGTTAATTCTAGTAATAGATACAGAATGTGTACTCTGTAAATTTCACATTGCAACAAATCATGGTTTAATTCTTTTGACATTTTCATCGTGCTCCCTTGTTTTGTATTGAACGAGGTCTCCAAACATGATAAAATGTCATAGACGGAGACGTCATCTTGAGGTTTGCTGGTTCTTTGATGGAGGTAGCAAACCTCTCTTAAATTATTTAATTCACTTTTTCACTATGATATAATATCCTTGTCACAGGTTGGACATAGCTTGAAGCTTATTGTTTCAGGAATATGTTCAGCTTTTTTGTTCTGTCAATCTGATAGTAGATTACGCTGTCCTCAATCAAATTGTAATTGATCTGAAAACTGTTATCGTACTTCCTAGAAAACGTTACATCATTGCTATCTAGCGTTTCAATTAATAATTCGATATTATCAATATCAAACTTCTCGATAATTGGTTGTTCTAAGTTCTTACTCTTAAAAAATGCCTTCTTCTTGGATTCCTTTAAATTCAACTCCTTAGCAAAGTACTTTGATACATATTGACCAATTCTCCCAACTTCTATATTTGTGATTTTATTGATCTTTACAAATCCATGACCCCAAATATCAGCCAGAATACTTTTCTTGATGTATGGAAAGTTAAACAGTACTAAATGATAATGAATCGCTCCCCTTTTCTGCCTTTCCCATGTTGCAATATATTTGAGTAACGCACCACCAAATTCATTGTCTATGTGGTATTTCAACCGTTTTATAAACTTTGTAAATAATTGATTAGCTCTCCCTACATCACAGAGGTTTTCTGAAAATGTGAGCGTAAAGAACTTTGTTTGATTATCATAATTCATATTTATCAGCCTTGAAATCTCCCATCTTTTAGATTCATAATACCTTTGTTTTCGCTTTAATGATTCACTCTGTTCTTCTTCGTCTAACTCATCAAATGCCCTTTTCCTACCTAAGGCACCTTGATTCATTTTGTACCCATCGGCTATTGCTCTACTATGAATCCAAACTTCAATACTAGTTTTTGAATCAACCATCTTTACGTTATACAAATCATTTCTTCACCTCGCTTCATTTCACTTTTTTTTCAGCCTAAAATTGCCCTAACCCCTTGTTATTACTGACTTTTTCTTTGTTTTTTCTGCTTATTTTTCTCCTTATGTTATACTAATATCAAGTCTAATAAAGAAGAAACTCGCTTCGCTCGTATGTCGGCTTTGCCTTATCACTGCCGTTCAGGCTTCCCCTTCGGACGCCTGACGGCAAAGCCGACAAATCATTAATTAGCTAGCTTTTCATTTAATACTTAAACAACCACATTGAAAAATATTAGAAAAAGTACAAAATACGTAATTCTAGGGTTTTACAGTTTGCTCTTGGACGAGCTCAATCTTATAACCTAGAACTGTTTCAACAGCACGTGCAGGGACACGTCCTAAACGACGACTGGAGTAGTAGGGAAACCCATCTTTAACCATTAAGCACTTAGCTTGTCGGATAATATCACTAGAGAATGATGGCCCATAGCCTAGTTGAACTAAATCATTTTTTGTTAAAGTAGTCATTTTGCTTTTCTCCTTTCGTTCTGTAGTATCTTTCTGATGCAGATTAAATAGTAATGATTGTATAATCATCATGAAAGACTTATAATTAAAGGTGAAATATTGTTTCACTTTTAATTATTAATTTCACTTTATCACAGATTTTTTCACCTGTAAACAAATAAATGCAATTTTATTGCACTTTGAATTGAAAGGAGCTAAATTATGGCGCTTAATTATACGCATTTCGCTGATAATTTAAGAAAAATTAGAAAAGAAAAAGGATTGACTCAAAAAGAATTAGCTGATTTGCTAGGTGTTTCTAAAAGAACTATTATTAACTACGAAAGTCAGGATTCCGCACCTTCAGATAGAATTTTAGAAAAAATAGTGACTACTTTGGACATCTCGCTTGAAGAGATACTAGGATATTTAAGAAATGAAGATTTCGAGAAAAAAATAGAATTGCTACAACAGTTGAATTTCATGGAAGAAAAAGGTTCATTTGAAAGGCATGACTTGGAAGATTCTCTTTTATCACTAATTAACGAAAAAGCGTCTTTTAAAAAAATGATTGAAGGGTTCTCTGAAGAAGGTATTGATAGGCTTTTAGATAATAAATTAGGTGGGAAAATCAATAAGACTGCTGAAGAGAAAATTAATTTAATAAACGCAGATTTTGATGGGAGAATCCAACAGACAATATTGGATTTAGAGGAAAATTATAAAAATGGAATGATTATGTTTTCTCCAATGATTCCACATAGCAAATGACTTGTATCCATCCTTCAAATGACATCTTGGGTTTTTAGGTCAGAAAGGATCGGTTCGTCCTTTCTGACCAATTTTAAGTCTTTGTTGCTGTATACTTGTCAATTCCTTAAATTCCTTCCGCCTTGCTCCAGTCAGACATTTACCATTGACAAATGCGTTATATTTCTAATCTAAATTTTCTAAGGAGGATAACAATGCATATAAAAGAGTTTATTTCAAAATTTAGCAACCACCCTGTACTATTTGTTGGCACAGGTATTAGCCTACGGTATCTAAACAATTCCTTTACATGGGATGCCTTATTAAATCATATTTCCAAGGAAATGAGCAATAATGAAGAATATTATTTAGATTTAAAAGATGAGTGTTTTGAAAATGGTATATATCATTATGATAAAATTGCGACAAGATTGGAAAATGATTTCACTGAAATTTTAAAAAAAAATAGGAATGGAAATTTTAAAGAAATAAACGATGAATTTTATAACCAAATGAAAGCACAGGTTAGATTAAGTAGATTTAAAATATATATTTCTAAAATATTTGAAACATTGGATTACAAATCTGAAATGAAAAAAGAGCTACAATCCCTTAAAAAAGTCCGAAAAAATATCGGTTCTGTTATAACAACAAATTATGATCGCCTTATAGAAGAGATATTCGAATTCAATCCATTAATAGGAAATGACATTTTACTTAGTAACCCTTACGGATCAGTTTATAAAATTCACGGATGCGTTGGTTCTCCTGAAAAAATAATCATTACTAAAGATGATTATGAAACTTTTGATAAAAAATACGAATTAATTCGCTCGCAACTGCTTTCTTTATTTATACATAACCCAATTATTTTTATTGGATATAGTATAAATGACGAAAATATTAAAGAAATTCTAAAAACAATTTTTACATATGTTGATTCTAATTCTCCTGATGCAGATAAAATAAGATCTAACTTCTTATTAATTGAATATGAAAATAACTCCTCTAATACCGAAGTTACGGAACATGACATTATTCTGGACACTCTCTCAACAATAAGAATTAATAAGATTAAAACAGATAACTACTTAGAAATATTTGAAGCAATTGCCAGCTTGCAGTTGCCAATATCAGCAATGGATGTTAGAAAGGTAGCAACTGTGGTTAAGGAAATCTATTCTGGGGGAAGCATACAGGTTAGTATAACTGAGGACTTAGAGCGGTTGGAAAACGGGGATAAAGTATTGGTTATTGGCTCAAACAAGACGATTCAATATGAGTTTCAGACTTCCGCAGAAATGATGGTAAACTATTTTAAAATAATTGATGAATCAAACAACCAATTAATATCCTTAATTGATAAAATAAAAATACAAAGCCAACAGTATTTTCCCATATATGGATTTTCAAAAATAAACTCTGGTATCAAAAAAACTGGTGACTTAAAGGAGCAACAAAAGAATAAGTTAATGTCGATAGTAGAAAAGATTTCTGATCACCATAAAACTTCTCATAGAACAATTGAGGAAATTAACAACGACATAGACATTCCAAAGTCAAAAAAAATAGATGCTATCATCAACTCTGTATGGTGTGGAAATATTGGGTTAGACAGTTTGAAAATATATTTGATATCCTGTTCTGACAAAAAGAGCACAGACTATAGAAAATTATTATGTTTATTTGATTTTAAAAAATATGAAAAAGATAATGACTCCACTTTGACTCCACTGCATTAAAAATCACAAGGATTCAAACGAACTCAAATTGTACCAAAGCATTATAAAATCGCCGTTCTCGCACTTTGAAACAACCTATCAATATCGAGTGGGAATAGGCGTTGGTATGGGAAAACCCTCTATTATAGAGGGTTTTTGCTTTGTTAATATAAGTTTGACCCCATTTTGACCCCGAAAACTATTTTACCTCGAAATAAATTGATTTGAAATAACGGCTACCTTATTTTGTTCTGATGTCGATACATTTACTGAGCCATTCAATTTGTTTGCAATTTCAGAATGTGTATGAGGATACAAATGACCATAAGTACCCAAGGTAATCTGAATGTTTTCGTGTCCTACCCGTTCTTTTATTGATAAAGGGTTCTCTCCCAAACTTATCAATAGTGCTACATGAGAATGCCTCAATGCATGAACTCGAATCACTGGAACATTAGCTAGTTTCACAAACCTTTTAACAGCTTGAGAAAGCGTATGTTTGTTTACTGGCTTTCCGTTGTAACTCAGTGCAAAATCTGTCTTTATATGTGCTGCTTGAATCCCTCTCCATTCTTCCAAGATGCTAATTGTGTAATCATCAAGTGCAACTTTACGAATACCCGCTCTTGTCTTGGGCTCTGTACAAGAATAATCATTTGCAGTCTTATAGTAGATCGTCTTATTAACATCAATGAATAAAAAATAATATATTAAATAAGCCTTAAATAAGAAAGAAAGTGAGCCAACCACAGGTAAATTATCCGTATTTAAATCAATGTTCCAACAGTAGTGATAATGTTGCCTAAAGGCATGTCGATATATCACTTGCATATTTCCCAATATTGATTTGACCAACAATATCGAGAGCAAAGATAGTCTAAATTCGTAGAATTTAGCAACTAACCACCGCTGTTTAAATGGTCTAGGTTTTGAAGAAACCTAGACCATTTACGACCTACTACGTTTCAAGCCCTTTTATCTTTTCGAGAAGAAGTCTTTTTCAAAAGCAAAATTCTGTTAAATATTAAAAGTGATCGCTAAGTATTATTACATAAGATGCAATAGCACCTCCTATTGATGCAACGAGAAGTGAGAATTCCGAACTACTTTTTATATCTAAATGAAAGCAAAACATCAACAAGTATTCCAAATAAAGCCCCTAATGATATTCCAATTGCAACATTATTAAATGTCACACCCAATGCCACTCCAATTACTAATCCTATTGGTAGATATTTGACCTCAAGTTTATTATTCTTTTGTGTCAATCCTATCATCTCTTTCATTCATAATTTTTTACTACCGTAGATCACCACTGTCTATAAAACTTTGGTAATCTGGTGCTAGCTTGGATTGATTATCAGACAACCCATTGTAGACATACGACTCATTTTCACAATGAAAAACATTATTTGCGACTACGAAAACAACTATTTTCAAATCCAGTACCCCATAAATAGATTTTCTCACAGATTCCACCTTATGCATAGAATTTAAGTTACTTCCCCTTACCTAGAACATATTCAATTCAAACCTCCATTCCCTGATTTCGAGGAATCAACAATAGACAAAGCGACAAAGAAGCGACCAAAAAGGTTGGAACCAGAGTAAAGCAACTGAAACATTGCCCCTTAGAAGTAATCGAATATCAATCTCTGATCCTGTTTTGTTAGTTTTCGTCTTTTTTCTCTGTTGTCCCGGTGCTTGCGGCTTGACGCTTACGCTCAACACCTTACAATTGCCTGCTTCAATTCTTGATCGATCAATCAGAGCCCAGAGCTGCTTTGTGTCCATTTGTTTTCCTCCTGTAGAATTCACTTAACTGATTGATAAGGAACTTAATAAAAGCATTTATTAATATTGTGAATAGAAGACTTTTCTATGAAAAACTGTAGGAATCGCCTGAATTCCACTATTAGATATAACTGATTAATAAAGGACAGGCTGTAATTCACCCCCTTGTATATTTAGGTGATAAGTAAAATATTATAAAATTAACTTGTATTACTGGAATATTTTCGCTACAATATGACAATCGACATTTGTCGAATATGAAAGAGGAGGAGAGATATTGAAGAATTTGAAGAAATTTTCTGTAGTTTTGCTTGCATTTATACTCGTTTTATCACTAACAGCTTGTGGCAATGATGAGAAAACAGCATCTAAAAAAGAACCAAAAAAGGAAGAGAAAGAAAAACCAAAAGAGAGCGCCGAAATATCGGATGACCTTTATTCGTTTGAAGTACTTCTTGATGGCGTTGTTTATAAATTGCCAGCAGATTACTCAGAATTTGAGAAAAATGGTTGGAAAACAGATGAGGATATGACCTTGACACTAGAGCCGGGTACATTTACAGTATCGGCGATGTCTTTTACTAAAGGTGAGCAAGAAATATTCCTTAATTTTGTAAACAATACGGATGCAGTGCAACCTCTGAATAAGTGCCAAGTTGGCGAAGTAAAGAGTTTCTTTACAAGTGAGGAAAAAGTACCAGAGATTTCAGTCGCAAAAGGAATTACTGTCGGGGCAACACCAGAAGAGGTAATTGAAGCTTTTGGCGAGCCAACTACCGAGTCTA
>JAVBKF010000185.1:0-15782 GCA_031554215.1 Caryophanales bacterium | reverse complement strand
TCGATTTCTTTCGCAAAGAACACCGCTGCCCTTTTTAGAAATGCCATTTCCTTTTCCTGTTCTGCTAGCTTCTTTCGTAGCCTCCTGTTCTCTTCGCAAGCGTCCGCTTGTTCTTTTACATTTGGGTTGAATTGGCATTCTATGTGGTGTTGCTGTAACCAGTAGGTTAGCGTACCTTGGCCTAGTTGATATTCCATTGACAGGCTTTTCTTGGTTCTTCCTTCTTCTAACTGAAGTCGTATGATTTTCCCTTTTAGCTCTGGTTCGTATTGTCTTTGTGCTCTCATTTGTAACACGCCCTGATTTTTATTTTAGCAATTTTTTATATCAAGGTGTTACAACTTTATTATATCAGGAATGAATATCCTCTTCATTTGTACCTCCAAGTTGTTGAAATGAGATCCACGTTAAAGAGCACCCTTTTTAGGGTGCAATCTAAAACTCTGAATGGAAATGTCAGCTTTTCAACAAGGCTGATTTCATTCACTCCCCATAACTCATCAACGAATTTTTGTTCAGTTTTGAAAAGTGTATGTTGCACAGCCTTCTTATCATCTTCTGCTTATCCGTTGCAATTGAGCAAATTGCCTGTGGTCCTAAGCACCAGGCACCCCACTCAATCATTTCCCAAAGCATTAACAACCTACCAAATCACTCAGCACCAAACACACGCAGCGTATCTGCCACAATAAACGGTGCATCAGTCAATGCCTGCACTGTCTCAAGATTCGTTAGAGCACTCATTTCCTCAAGCACAAGCCCTGTCTCCGTTACCCGGAACACAGCGAGCTCAGTAATAATCAGTGAGACAACCCCCTGACCCGTCAGCGGCAGAACACACGCCGGGACTATTTTGGCTTCCCCATTCCGGGTCACATGCTCCATGACAACAATGACCCGCCCCGCACCTGTGACGAGGTCCATTGCGCCGCCCATGCCGGGTACCATTTTCCCAGGCACCATCCAATTCGCCAGATTTCCTGCCGCGTCAACTTGTAATCCGCCGAGTATCGTCACATCGACATGGCCACCCCGAATGAGTGCAAATGAAAATGCACTATCAAAGAAGGCGGCACCCGGCAGAATCCCCACTGGATTCCCGCCAGCATCTACAATATCGGGACCCGGTTCCTCACCAGCTCGCCCCATGCCCACAAAGCCATTCTCAGATTGCAAAAGTATATTGATATCAGGAGATAGATAATGCGGAATCAGTGTCGGTAATCCAATGCCCAGGTTGACAACATCACCATCGAGCAGCTCAAGTGCCGCACGCCGAGCAATGATCTCTTTTTTATCCATCGTGTTATGCGCCTCCTGTACAAACTAGATAATCAACGAGAATACCTGGTGTCACGATCGCATTTGGGTCTAGCGCACCAATGCCGACAATCTCCTCGACTTCAGCGATGACAATATCCGCTGCTAGCGCCATCATCGGGTTGAAATTTCGAGCACTATTACGATAGATCAGATTCCCTGCCCGGTCTGCTTGATGTGCTTTCAGAAGCGCAACTTCTGCTCTAATTGGGTATTCCAGTAAATAGTGTCGACCATTTACCATAAGTAGCTCTTTCCCCTCTGCCACCGATGTTCCTACTCCAGTCGGTGTCAGGAAACCACCAAGTCCAGCACCACCACAACGGATTCGCTCGGCGAAGGTGCCTTGCGGAACGAGTTCTACTTCGACTTCCCCGGCAATCATTTGACGGCCAGTTTCGGGATTGGTGCCAATATGCGAAGCAATGATTTTCCTCAGCCGCTTCCCTGCAACAAGTCGCCCAACACCTCGATCAACCATCGCAGTATCACTGGAAATCAGCGTAATACCTGAAACTTGTTCGTCAAGTAACAGTTGAACGAGTGCAGTTGGCGTGCCAATCCCCATGAAGCCACCCACCATCACGGTCATCCCATTGTGAAAATAGTTTGCTACTTCGGCAAGGGTAGATACTTTCTTCATATAATTACCGCCTGTTCCTCATCATTCAGCACAAATGAATTATAAAAGGGTACAATAAACAAAACTTTTATCAACATCAAGAACTTAAGATAAAGTTAAGGAAGGGTTGTTAGACTATGTTTGTAGCCTAGGAGCGCTACTTCAAATACACTTATCAGATGACATCTTAAATACAGTTAAGATATGTCGGTTAATATAGCTTTATGAGATAGAAGAAGCCCTTTTCACATCAGACTTCCCCCTCCCCCTTTAGTCTGGTGTGAGAGGGGTTTTTTCTGTCGTTTAAATAGGGTAGACTGGATGCCTACGTGCTGATTGTGCGAGTGTTTTGCTGGCATAGACATCAAAGCGGGCAATTAGCTCGTCTCGGAGCGTATTCGCCGGGATCACACCATCAATCACCATTTCAGAAGCCAAACGATAGATATCAATATTTTGTTGGTAGATCGCTCTTTGTTCAGCGATAAAGGCCGCTCGCTCATTGGGTGGTAGTGCTGCAATCTTCCCAGCATAGACCGCATTCACGGCTGCTTCCGGTCCCATAACGGCTATTTGGGCGGTCGGGAGCGCGAGGCAACAATCTGGTTCAAACGCTGGGCCTGCCATCGCATAGAGCCCAGCACCATACGCTTTGCGGACGATGATTGAAATCTTCGGTACTGTTGCTTCTGATAGGGCGGCAATCATCTTCGCACCATGACGAATAATACCTGCCCGCTCTACCTGACTCCCAATCATAAAGCCGGGAACATCCGCTAGGAAAAGGAGTGGAATCTGAAACGCATCGCACAGCGTAATAAATTTAGCAGCCTTATCCGCTGTGTCATGAAACAAGACGCCACCCTTCACACGTGATTGATTGGCAACAATTCCAATCGTTCGCCCATCCATGCGTGCAAATCCAGTGATTAATTCACCAGCGAATAACTGCTTGATTTCAAAGAAGGAATCCTCATCAATTATCCGTTCAATAAGTGTCATCATATTGAAAGCGACATTTTGATTCGTAGGGACTACTTCCTCAAGAGACTGCGCGAACTGTTTAGCAGGCCTACCTTCCTGCCGCTCAGTTTTCTGCTGATAATTGGCAGGGAAATACGCAAGGTATTCACGGGCTAACGAAATCACTTCCGCTTCACTGGAAGCTAGCACGTCAGCGCAGCCAGATACTGTGCAATGCATCCGTGCACCACCCATTTCTTCTAGCGACACCTGCTCACCAATGACCATCTCTGCCATTCGTGGTGACCCAAGATACATAGATGCATTGCCATCCACCATGAACACAACATCACAAAACGCCGGAATGTAGGCACCACCAGCTGCCGACGGTCCAAACAATAAACATATCTGCGGGATTTTACCTGAGAGTCTCACCTGATTGTAGAAAATCCGCCCAGCACCCCGTCTGCCCGGAAACATATCAATTTGATCGGTAATCCGCGCACCTGCTGAATCAACTAAATAAAGCAACGGTACCATCATTTTCTCTGCTGTTTCCTGAATTCGGATGATTTTCTCAACCGTTTTTGCCCCCCATGAACCAGCTTTCACGGTTGAATCGTTTGCCATGACACAAACGGTTTTTCCCGCTATTTTGCCAATCGCTGTAATGACGCCATCTGCTGGTAAATTCCCTGCCTCGTGATTGGCAAACAATGCATCTTCGAGCGCAAAACCAGGATCAAAGAGCAGCCCCAAGCGGTCACGAACAAACAATTTTCCTTGTTCAGCATTCTTCTGATGGTAGCGCACCAGCCCCCCCTGGCGAATTTCTGTCAGGCGGTCTTGCAAGGTTTCTTCATTAGACATATGTCGTGCATTCCTTTCTATCACACCAACTGGTGAACCAAGACGACGCGCTTTTGGTTCAATTTATTCCCCGATTCATTACACTTACTTATTCGCCTTGGAAAATGGGTGCGCGCTTTTCTCTAAAAGCTTGCAATCCTTCCAAACGGTCAAGGGTTGGAACGGTCTTTTCATAGGCACTATGCTCGATGGCAAGTCCAGTGGTTACATCAACATTGATACCACGATCAATTGCAAATTTGGCTTGCTTAATGGCAATTGGGGCATTGCTAGCAATTCTCGCTGCTACCGAAAGTGCTTGATCTAGAATGTCGTCTGCCTCAGTGACTTGTTCAACTAGCCCAATCTCAAGGGCTTCTGCCGCACTGATTTGCCTTGCGGTATAAATCAGCTCTTTCGCTCGCCCGATACCAACTAGCCGCGCGAGTCTCTGTGTCCCCCCGCCGCCTGGGATGATCCCAAGTGCTGTTTCTGGGAGCGCAAAACGCGCTGTGCTGGCAGCAATGCGAATATCACAAGCGAGTGCAAGTTCAAGTCCACCACCAAATGCTGCACCGTTCACAGCAGCAATCACAGGTTGGGGAAGCGAAGCGACCGCCTCAATACATCGTCCAATTCTCGTCATTGTTTGCCGTACCTGTGTCAGATTCATCCGTGACCTTTCCTTCAAATCTGCACCAGCAGAAAATACGCGTTCACCGCTACCCGTGATGACGATTGCCCTAATAGCAGGATCTGCTTCGCAAGTTTGCAACACTTCGCTCAGTTCACTTAGTAACTGCAATGACAAAGCATTTGCTACTTCAGGGCGATTTAGTTGGATGAGCACAACCCCATTGTCTTTCTTTGAAACATATACTGTTTGCATATCATTACCTCCCCTTAAGCCATGTGGCCGCCATGAACAATTTGTAATGCGTGACTCGGTAACGCGCGCCCGAGTTTCTCTTCGATAAAGCATGCTGCCGAAAGTAGTCTTTCTTGATCTATCCCCGTGCGTATCCCCATCTGATTAAGCATATGACCGAGGTCCTCTGTAGCAACATTTCCTGCTGCACCAAGGGCATAGGGACAGCCGCCAAGTCCGCCAAGTGAAGCATCGAAAATGGTAATCCCTTTACGCAACGACGTGACAATATTCGCCAGCGCCATTCCGTGCGTATTGTGAAAATGCATTGCTAGTTTCTCCGCTGGGTAGCGCTGCATGAGCGCATCGACAACCGCTTCTACCTGCACAGGACTTGCGGTGCCAATCGTATCGCCAAATGAAATCTCATAAATCCCCATCTCAAACATCTTTTCGGTGAGTCGTAATACTTGACCGAGGGCAATCTCACCCTCATAAGGACAGCCAAAAACCGTAGAAAGATAGCCTCGCACAGGCTTTCCAACAGATGCCGCTTGCAGGCAAATGTCGTTCACTGTTGACAAACTATTGGCAATAGATTGATTGATGTTGCGGCGGTTATGCATTTCACTAGCAGAGATGACAACGGCTACTTCGTCGACACAAGCTGAAAGTGCGCGGTCTAGTCCATGCAGATTGGGAATCAGCGCAGAGTATGTCACTGCAGGATTGCGCTTGATGCCCTGCGCCACTGATGCTGCATCAGCAAGTGCTGGAATCCATTTCGGATTGACAAATGATGTCATTTCAATATGCTGAAGCCCGGTCTCTGCTAGTTGATTAATCCAAGCAATCTTGTCTTCTGTTTCAATGAATAATGGTTCATTTTGCAACCCATCACGCGGTCCGACTTCTTTGATGGTGACTTGTTTGGGCCAGTCCACACTGCTAGCCTCCTATTCAATAATTGATTAAACTGATACTATTGACCACTTTGCTCATGCCTATTGTTGCTGTTGTCAATGCCGTTACTGTTGCCTCGCACGAAGCCAACAAACTAGCTTGCTATAATGCAAAACAAACCTGTGTGATTGCCCCTGCACGAACACCGATTTAAGCGTATTATTTGTGTTATTGTAGTGTCAAAATTAGGTCACCTTCATTGACGAAATCACCTTCAGCAACATGAATCTCTACGACAATGCCACTTCCCTCTGCCGTAACCGGAATCTCCATCTTCATTGATTCTAAAATGGCTACATCCTGCCCGGCCGCTACCGGCTCACCGACTTTCGCCAACACTTTCCAGACACTTCCCGCCATCAAAGCTGTTACATTCGCCACTTCTTCCCCTCCATTACTCCAGTGATCACATTCGTTTCCACCTGTTTACTTGTACAGATTGATTGCAATGAAGTCGGTCGTTATCTCTCCTCTTTGAAACTTTTCATGCGAGGCAATCAGTTTGAGGAGCGGAATATTGGTTTTGATTCCTTCTACCTGATACTGCGCCAAAGCCTGCTCTAAGCGGTAAACAGCCTCAGTACGGTTCTGCCCCCATACAACTAACTTTGCAATCAATGGATCATAGAAAGGTGTTACCACCGACTGCGCATGCACGCCTAGTTCATGTCTGACACCTTCTCCATCAGGGATTACCAGTGCCGTAATCGCGCCAGGAGATGGGAAAAAAGTCTTTGGATCTTCTGCGTAAATCCGTGCTTCAATCGCATGACCATTCTGTTTCACTTCCATTTGCGTGAAGGAAAGACGTTCGCCTGCTGCTATCTTGAGTTGTTCTGCGACAAGGTCGAGCCCAGTAACCTCTTCGGTCACGGTGTGTTCCACTTGGAGCCTTGTATTCATCTCAAGAAAATAGAAATTCCGATCTGCATCAACGAGAAATTCGACTGTGCCGGCATTCTGATAGTCGATAGCCCTAGCCACTTGTACCGCTGTTTGCCCCATTTTCACACGCGTGGCTTCATCCAGAAAGGGAGAAGGTGCTTCCTCGATAACTTTCTGATGTCGCCTCTGAATCGAGCACTCTCGTGCGCCTAGATAAACGGTGTTCCCATCTGCATCTGCTAGAATTTGAATCTCAATGTGACGTGCATCTGTGACAAACTTCTCCATATACATAGCGCCATCACCGAAGAAATCA
This sequence comes from Caryophanales bacterium, assembly GCA_031554215.1. Taxonomy (GTDB): domain Bacteria; phylum Bacillota; class Bacilli; order JARBTR01; family JARBTR01; genus JAVBKE01. The sequence continues at coordinate 8,996 of JAVBKF010000185.1, read as the reverse complement.
GTCGCCCGCTTTTGGTTGCCAGCGAACGCCTTCCTCAGCGCCGCTGCATCGTGAACAAGCTGCATACCAATACCGCCGCCACCGGCCGAGGCTTTCAGCATCAGTGGGTAACCGATTTGCGCACTCACGGCAATTGCTTCTCTCGCGTCAGTAAGTGGCAACGTTACACCAGGGACGACTGGAACCGAACAAGCTTCCATGAGTCTTCGTGCCTCAAGCTTACTGCCCATAGTAGCAATCGCCTGCGGCGAGGGACCAACAAATACCATCCCTGCCGATGCACAAAGTGTAGCGAATCCAGCATTTTCCGATAGCAAGCCATACCCCGGATGAATTGCTTCTGCTCCTGAAATGGTGGCGATTTCAATGATTTTCTCACTATTTAAGTAGCTGTCAGACACACGCGCACCGCCAACAAGATAAGCTTCATCAGCATCTCTGACATGCAGTGCATCGGCATCCGCTTCTGAGTAAATGGCTACTGTTTTGATGCCAAGTTGTTTACAAGTACGGATAATTCGTACTGCAATTTCACCACGATTCGCAATCAGTACCTTTTGAAACATCTGATTTGTCTCCTGTTCTGAACTCGCACCGCTTCCTAGGGTCCCTTAGCAACCAATCTGCCGAGCGATGACCATTCTCTGTACTTCCGACGTTCCTTCACCGATCTCGAGTAGCTTCGCATCACGGAAATAACGCTCCACTTGATACTCTTTCATATAACCGTATCCGCCATGAATTTGAATCGCTTGGTCACAAACACGCATACACATTTCTGAGGCATAAAGCTTCGCCATTGCCGCTTCTTTTTTATAAAATCGGCCTTGGTCTTTCAGCCAAGCTGCTTTGTACACTAAATTTCGGGCAAGCTCAATCTGCATCGCCATATCTGCGAGTTTAAATTGGATCGCCTGGAACGAGGATAACTTGGCACCAAACTGTTTCCTTTCCTGTGCATATTGCAGTGATTTCTCATAAGCACCCTGTGCGATTCCAACCGCCATCGCACCAATGCCGATTCGTCCGCCATCAAGTGCCTGAAGAAACTGTTTGTAGCCGTTTCCTTCCTTGCCAAGTAAATGATCTGCATCAACAGTGACGTGATCTAGAAACAGTTCGGTTGTATTTGAAGCATGTAGCCCCAGCTTTTGATAGCTTGCCCGCACCGTGAACCCCGGCTTATCGGCCGGGATAATGAATGCGCTAATACCACTTGTTCCTTTTGAACGATTGGTCAGTGCTGTCACGATGATATGCTGCGCATAACTGGCATTGGTAATAAAACATTTGCTCCCATTGATGCGCCATTGACCATTCTTGAGAACAGCTGTGGTTTGGGTGCCGCCAGCATCTGATCCTGCATTTGGCTCAGTCAGTCCAAATGCGCCGAGCGTCTTGCCCTCACAAAGCGGTACTAAGTATTTCTCTTTCTGTGCTTCCGTTCCAAACAGATGAAGCGGTGCACCGCCTAAGGAAACATGCGCCGAATAGGTAATCCCGGTAGAAGCACAAACTCGGCTAAGTGCCTCGACAACAATCGCGAAACTAATGGTGTCTGCACCAGCACCGCCATATTTCTCTGGAAACGGTAGTCCCATCAGCCCAAGGTCAGCCAGTTTGCGGAAAACCTCCGCTGGAAACGTAGCCGTACGATCTCTCGCATCTGCACCAGGGGCTACTTCTGCTTCAGCAAAATCACGGGCTAGTTTCTGAATCATCGTTTGTTCTTCGGTTAAGTCAAAATGCACGCGCTTTCACACCTCTTTTACTTGCTTGGTTACACAGGTTAACACTATCCTATCTATATGAACCGCTATTCCATATGATTCTGGTTTTATTTATCAATACGAGGAGCGTTAAATCGCTACAGCAAAAAGACGAACCCGGAAAGTTCGCCCGCTTCATTTCATATCATTATTTGTCACACTCATTGCGGGATACCCGGAACAGCTGAGTCAGTATTGATAGTTTCATATAATGAGTTGTAGCACTCATAACCGGTTCGTACCCATTTGCATCTGATTGACGAGATGCAAAGTACTAAGAAGTGCTGGTCAAATACAAACAACAAGCACCTGACTCCTAGTCGTAAACATACCATCGCGCTCACTGATAGATCGGTAGCTTTATAGACAATGCGGGGCGTATCGCATCGTCACATGCACAATCCAATTGCGATTGTATATGATATGAACAACAAATCATACAAACAGAATCAGTCCACCAATTTCGTGAAAATCAAGTCCTGTCACGACTTTATTAACCATCAGTGCAAATAACATCACCATCACATCGTCATAACTAATCTTGACCAAATTTCATTTCTATTCTTCATCAAATAAAATTCTCCTCTATTTAGTTAGTGCAAAGTAAAACTTAAACGCTTAGCTTAAAGTTTTACTTATTTTCTTACGATTCATCTTTTGTGTCCTTTGTCGTCCCCTGACGCTACCCCTGTGATAACGGATGAGGCACGGAAAATACGGTTAAAAACAGCCATCTTGCCACCTCCCTTATAACGGGTATAAGGAAACCTTCAATTTTATTTTCAGCACTTTAGTTCCGAGTGAGATCATACGGGGGTGAGAATCATGCTGATTGTACAGAACACTGGAAGACAGAGGATTGACATTTCACTCGATCAAACTGGCTGCGCATCACTTATTGCCTTCTTACAAACGGTTAAGGAACAAGGCGAAAGTCAGATTAAACCGACAACACTAGCGAATTCTTTTTTCAATATTCGAGAAATGCAATTGTTTCTTGATGAGACTGAAGATTGCCAAAGGAATATCTTAGGCGATGAACACCTTTCTTTCGGCATTAGTTCAAAGAGAGCTGATTACGCAATTTCCTATTTACAAAGAGGGTTAGCTAGCCGCTGTTTCTTTCCGGCTGAATTTATTTCGATTGCCATGCCCATTACCGGGCAAAGAATTGGATGCGACTACGATACCATCAACACCTACTGCAAGTTTATCACCCTAGGGTAGCCCACGCCGATTTGCGAAAATAATGATACTTGCTCAGGTAATAGGTTTATTTGAACGCCAATCCCTTTAACAAAACGCTGCCGATCTTTCAACGGTTGGTGCTGTTGCCACTGGGCTTGTCATAGGCTGTACAAATTTAGCGGACCACGAAGTCAAAGAAAAAAGCCTCCCAAGCATAACTGCTCTGGGAGACAATACCCTTGTAAGACCCTCACCCGCTTTTGTACCGCTCGCATGAAAGCGAAGCCGCCCGGGTGAGCACCCTTTTCTACCATTCAACGTCATTTTATTTCTCAGCATCAATCGCCATCTTTGCGTCAATCCGATCAACGATTTCCTCCGCAGCGTTAATCCCGAGTGTTCTGAGGCGAAAATTCATGGCAGCGACTTCTGTAATCACTGCTAGATTTCGTCCTGCTGATACAGGAATGGTTACTTTCGTTACTTCCATATCAATAATCTTCATTTTCTCTTCATCAAGCCCCAGTCGCTCATAATCTTTCTGCTGGTCCCATGCCTCCAGTGAAATTACAAGTGAAATCGGCATCGAATGACGGACAGACCCTGCACCGAACATGGTCATAATATTCAAAATACCAAGTCCTCTTACCTCAAGTAAATGACGAAGAATTTCAGGGGCCTCTCCAACAAGTTCATTTTCAATCTGACTAATCTCGACGCTGTCATCCGCAATCAAACGATGACCACGTTTGACAAGTTCCAAAGCAATCTCACTTTTACCAACACCACTATCACCAGTAATCAACACGCCAATCCCATAAACGTCAACAAGCTCGGCATGGAGTGTTACAATTGGCGCGAGTTTACTCTCTAAATAATTGGTTAACCGACTGGCAAATTGTGTTGTCTTCATCTTTGTTTTCAGTACAGGGACTTTGGCTTCAATTGCCGCTGCCACAAGTTCCTTTGGAGCTTCATTATTATGAGTAATCACAATACAGGGGGTATTCTCTGTACATAATTTCGCCATCCGGATTGCCTTATTCTCTTCGGCAATACTCTCAAAAAAAGATAGCTCTGTATTCCCAAGAATTTGTACTTTCTCCGCTGGATAGATATCAAAGAAGCCGGCAAATATCAGTCCGGGACGATAGAGAACGTCCTTTGTGATCGTGCGGCTAGTACCCTCAGCACCACAAATGATTTCCAAATTAAATATTTCCACAATATCAGCAGTCGTTACTTTCAGCATGTCAACACTCCTAGAGATTTAATAGAACCACTATATCATTTTTATAGGGAAAACTTAACTAGTATTTCAGATAAGTCCCGGAATCGATCCTCCTAAATGAGCATTTGCTTTACCCAATCCTAGCCGCCAAACCACGCATGACAGGCATAAAGAAAATCGGGCTCCTCTCCGCAACTTACAGGAAGACCCGATTTTCATAGACTGATTATTTAATTAGAACTTGGTTAATCACGTGCGGATACTCCCTTATACCATCGTTGCTTCTGCTTCTGCAAATTGAATCCCAAGTGCTTTGGCAACACCTTTGCCGTAGGCTGGGTCTGCTTTTGCACAATTGACGATATGCCTAATCTTAATCTTCTTCGGCGCATCCCCCATCGCACGAGCAGTATTTTCAAACAACACAAGTTGTTGTTCATCACTCATTGAGCGAAATAAGAGGCGTGTCTGTGTATAGTAATCATCGTCATCCTCGCGGAAATCCCAATGGTTCGCATCACCATTTAGTCTCAGTGGTGGTTCGCTGAAGTCTGGTTGTTCTGCCCATTCACCAATACTATTTGGTTCATAACCAATTGTTGATCCATAGTTGCCATCAACACGCATTGCACCATCACGATGATAGCCGTGAACAGGGCATCTAGCCGCGTTGACTGGGATTGAATTGTGGTTGACACCTAGACGATAACGCTGCGTGTCGCCATAAGCGAACAATCTTCCCTGTAGCATTTTGTCAGGCGAGAAACTAATTCCCGGTACAATATTGGCTGGATTGAAAGCAGACTGCTCGACTTCTGCAAAATAGTTTTCAGGGTTCCGGTTCAGCTCGAGTACGCCTACTTCAATTAGAGGGAAGTCTTCTTTGAGCCACACTTTTGTGAGGTCAAATGGATGGTAAGGCAGTTCTTCTGCTTCCGCCTCAGTCATCACTTGAATATACATTTTCCAGCGCGGGTATTTGCCCTTTTCAATACTTTCGTATAGATCACGTTGGTGGCTTTCACGATCCTCAGCAATCAGTTCAGCTGCCTTTTCATCTGTTAAATTCTTTATTCCCTGCTCTGTACGAAGGTGGAACTTCACCCAGAAGCGCTCATTGTTCGCATTGATCATACTGAACGTGTGGCTACCAAAACCATGCATATGACGGTAGGTAGCCGGAATTCCGCGATCACTCATGACAATTGTCACTTGATGCAAAGCCTCAGGAAGGCTTGTCCAGAAGTCCCAATTGTTCTTCGCGCTACGCATATTCGTGCGTGGATCACGCTTGACTGCATGATTCAGGTCTGGGAACTTTAATGGATCACGTAAAAAGAAAACTGGTGTGTTATTACCAACTAAGTCCCAGTTTCCTTGCTCAGTGTAGAATTTCATGGCAAATCCGCGGATATCGCGTTCTGCATCTGCTGCACCACGTTCTCCAGCAACGGTTGAGAACCGAACAAAAACTTCAGTCTCTTTATCTATTTCAGAGAAAAGCATTGCTTTTGTGTACTTCGTGATGTCATGGGTAACACGAAAAGTGCCGTAGGCACCAGACCCTTTAGCATGCATCCGTCTTTCAGGAATCACTTCACGATCAAAATGGGCCATCTTTTCTAAAAACCAATGATCTTGCAGTAACATCGGTCCGCGAGGTCCTGCAGTGGTGACATTTTGATTATCAACAACGGGTGCGCCTGTTGCGGTAGTTAGTTTCTTATCTTTGCTCATTTCTAATTCCTCCATTTCTTATTTTTTCGAGGGATGTCGACAAAAAACGACCCTTTCTAAAATTATACAATTTCACAAGTATTTGTACAAGTTGGGAGATCGATTTAGATGAGTTGTTTGTAATCATGCCAGCAGGGCACTTTTCTTTTGGAATGACCGCTTAATGGTGAACAGATTACTTTTGGTGATGAACTGTTAAGGCAGACGATGCTTTGTCAGCATCTAAGGTCATTCACAATGTTTCAGTGAAAAATGATTGCTTATCGCTTCGACGTGCACCTAGAGTACAATTTGAGACGTGCCAACCTAACTATGCTCCTGTTCAAACCAATGAGATCTGTATTTCTGACCACCCATTTTCGATGTACTTTGGCGAGAAAAATAGCATGCCGGAGCAGAGAACATGCCTCCAATGTTCAATGAAAGGGGTCGTAGGAAATACAAGTCAATCACCTATTTCCAGTCCATATTAAATTGTTATTTTGCAATTGAATACGGACAAAAACGTTTGTGTATCGAGAAAATGGAACAAATTTAGCGCAACCCCCATACACTGGTTGGCGACGTATAGCTAAAAGTAAATAGAGGGTGAATTCTTATAAATGGAGACGAATGAGTTGTTTGATGCAACAGGACCGACTGGACCGACTGGGGCTACCGGCGCGACTGGGCCAACCGGGGCGACTGGGGCAAACGGAATTGCAGGAGCGACTGGGGCTCGGGGTAATACCGGGGCGACTGGTACAAATGGAGCGACTGGCATAACAGGGGCGACTGGCGCGACTGGATTGAATGGAGCGACTGGTCCCACTGGGTCCACTGGCGCTACCGGTCCAACTGGGGCTACTGGGATTACTGGGGCGACTGGCGCGACTGGCGCGAGAGGTGCCACCGGTTCAACTGGCGCAAATGGGATAACCGGGAGTACTGGGGCAACCGGCGCGACTGGCGCAAATGGTACGACCGGTCCCACTGGCGCGAGAGGAAATACCGGGGCAAATGGTACGACCGGTAGCACTGGACCAATTGGGGCGACCGGTGCAACCGGTATTACTGGTAGTAGTGGGACGACTGGCGCGACCGGGGCTACTGGCGCAAATGGTGCTCGAGGGGCGACCGGAGAGGCTGGGGTAACCGGGACAACTGGCGCAACCGGTAGTACCGGGGTGACTGGGGCTACTGGTTTAGCAGGAGAAACAGGACCAACTGGTACCACGGGTGTTACAGGAGCTACTGGCTTACAGGGTGACACAGGTCCAATTGGAATTACAGGCGCAACCGGTAGTACAGGTGATACTGGGGCTACTGGCGCGGATGGCATTGCTGGCGCAACCGGCGCGACGGGCGCAACCGGGACAGATGGCGCTACTGGTAGTACAGGTGCGACTGGCACAACCGGCATAACGGGGGCGACTGGTGTTATCGGTCCAGAAGGGGCAGCTGGACCAACTGGCACCACAGGGGCTACAGGTAATGATGGCGCTACTGGCGAGACTGGGGCTACTGGCGCGGATGGCGCAATCGGGGCCACAGGGGCCACTGGCGCGGATGGCGCTACAGGGGCAGACGGCGCGACTGGCGTGACTGGGCCAACTGGGGCCACTGGCGCGGATGGCGTGACGGGACTAACGGGACCAACTGGGGCAGATGGGGCTACTGGTTTAACAGGAGCAACCGGGGCTACTGGCGAGGATGGCGTCACTGGCGCTGATGGGGCTACTGGGGCCACTGGCGCGGACGGTGTCACTGGGGCAGATGGGGCAACCGGCGCGACTGGCGCAACAGGTACTAACGGTGCAGACGGTATCACTGGGGCGACGGGGACAACCGGGGCCACTGGCGCGACCGGAACAACAGGAGGCACGGGAGCAACTGGCGCTACTGGGGCCAGTGGCGTGACTGGCGCAGACGGCGCGACTGGTCCCACTGGTGCAACAGGGGCGACTGGTGCGAACGGCACTACCGGCGCTACTGGTGAAGTTGGCGCTACTGGTGCTACTGGCGCGACCGGGCAAACAGGGGCCACTGGCGCGACTGGGGCTACTGGCGCGACCGGGGCGACCGGGGCAGATGGCGTAACTGGCGCGACCGGCGCGACCGGCGCTACTGGCGTGACTGGCATTACTGGCATAACGGGGCCAACTGGTGCGACCGGCGCCACTGGGGCAAATGGTTTGACTGGTCCTACTGGTGCGACTGGCTCAACAGGAGCAAACGGCGTTACCGGTCCGACTGGTGCAACTGGTCCTACTGGTGCAACTGGTCCTACTGGCGCGACTGGGGCAGTGGCAACATCTCAAAACGCACTTTTTCTGGTAAGTAGCTCATCTGTGTCAAATGGATCTGATATTTCCTACGGCACAACTTTTATAAATGGTAGCAACATTTCCCATCCAACTGCTACAACATTTTCATTGGCAACAGGGCATGTTTACATGATTTCCTACACTTTTAGAGGATCGAGTTCTATTGCTGGGAGTCTTTCTGTCACGCCAGAATTTGGCTCGGTAGCTCAGAGTCAATTTTCAGGTAAAGCCAACAGCGGCGCACTGGATGCCAATTCGAGCGTATCAGGTACTTTTTTAGCAGATGCTACAGCTGGTGCGATAACGCTTAGTTTTCTGTACAGCGGATCGGCTGGTGCCACTTCAGCAACGGGCTCTGTTTCAATTGTGCAAGTTCAATAAGGCACTATAAGCTGGCAACCACCGGCCCTCGAAATCAATTCATTTGCAGGGGTGAGCGCATAATGAACCTTAGTATTTGTATGATTGTAAAGAATGAAGAAGATGTCATTGCCAGATGTTTAGACTGCATCAAGGATATTGCAGATGAGATCATTATTGTGGATACAGGCTCAACAGATGGTACTAAAGACATTGTCAGAAACTATACCGATCAGCTCTTTGATTTTCCATGGATAAATGATTTTGCAGCTGCAAGAAATTTTTCGTTCTCTAAGGCTACGAAAGAGTATGTCATGTGGCTAGATGCAGATGATGTCATTGATGAAAAAAACCAGCAGGCTCTACAAGCTTTAAAAAAAAGCCTTGATCCTGCCATCGATGTCA
>JAVBKF010000218.1:0-30926 GCA_031554215.1 Caryophanales bacterium | reverse complement strand
CATTAGCATTGCATAAACCAAAAAAAGATTTGTCAATAGATTTCGCAAGAAAACAAAATGCAATTTTTTCTCACATTAAGGAAATACAGGGTTAAATAACATTCAAATAAAATAAAAAATTCCTTATAATTAGGTTAGGTAAGTCCTTACCAAATCCAAATTAAAAGGAACACACTCATGGATAAGGATACCAAAAAAACCACAATAAATGAACTGTTAAATTTTCTAAGGGAAGAAAAAGTTACACAAATAATCGATGATTCAGCGCAAAATCGATATGTGAAAAAGCTGTCTGCACGTAAGTATCTCGGTGCATTTGTAATTGCACAAAGCCAAGAATTAGACAGCCTAAACCACCTTGCATTGCAATGTCAAAACAACGAAGATGTTCAGAAAGCGTTGTCGCTATCGTCAATAAGTGCCTCACAGCTCTCTAGGAGACAAAATGCTGCATCGCCAGAATGGTTTGAAAAGATCTTTCGCGAATTGGTCAAGCATCTACTAGCACGAACGAAACCAACTGGAACGTTCAAAAACATCGGAAAGCTCTATGCCATAGATGCATCAACGGTTTCCATGTGTCTCACAGATTACGAATGGGCTGGTTTCAAGAAAACAAAAGCAGGTGTGAAACTTCACCAAAGGGTGGTTATCACAGAAGAAGCCGTCATTCCTGACAAAGCCGTTATCAAACCGGCCAAACATTCTGATCGCAGCGAAATGGATGCGCTAATCGAAATTGATCACGATGCGGTTTATCTTTTTGACAGAGGTTACAACGACTATAAGCAATTCGACCGATATTGCCAGGAAGGCGTTCGCTTCGTCACACGGCTCAAGAAGAATGCCATTGTTGAAGTGCTAAACGAACAAGTTCCAGATGGTGAGAATCAGATTTTCCAAGACGCTGAAATATTCATCGGGAAAGCTGACAAGAAGATGAAACACCCACTGAGACAGATTTCTACGAAAGACAGCGAAGGAAACGAGATTGTCATTGTGACCAACTGCTTTGAAATGTCTGCGAAAGAAATTGGTGACCTTTACCGCTATCGTTGGAAAATCGAGACCTTCTTTAAGTGGATGAAGCAACATCTGAAGGTCAAGAAACTGTTTGGTAAAGGTGCGAACGCTGTCGCTAATCAAATCTATAGTGCGCTCATCACTTATTGCCTACAGGTATTTGTACAAATCAAATACCATTATGATGGCACTTTGCTTCAGTTGAAAAGGTTAGTAGAAATGTACCTGTTTAAGGATGTCCAGCTGTTTATCAAAGCACTTTTCAAAAAACCATCACGCCCTTCTAGCGGGCGAAGGAAGACGCGCTGGGAAGAAGAATTCCAACTCATCGCCACGCAATTTGAAATTGGCGATGTGGATATCTTTTATGATCAAGTAATAGACCCTGTGTTTTTGTAATTCTGTTAATAATTTACTGTGGATAAGGACTACCTTTAGGTGGCTATCAACTTTTTTAAATTTTTCTCTGTTAACAAATAGTAAGAATATTCATACAATTAGTTCTTCCCTATATATTACAATTTGACTAGTGGAAGAATCTTTTATGCAACGTTAATGCTATCAGCCCTATTTAACAAGGAGCTATAAAAAATAAAGCATCGTAACCATTTATGGCACGATGCTTCATCTTTTTCACTATATAGCGAGCGCTAAAACTAGTCACCCTCACCTTCCGGCTAATTGATACTACTTAGTCAACTAGCTTTTCAACACGGACAGCCGTGCCATAAACGAGAACCTCAGTTGTTCCTGGTGCGATATCATTAGACTCATAGCGGACACCAATAACAGCATCAGCGCCCATTTTGACCGCATTTTCAATCATCGCATCTAGCGCCTCTTGTCTTGTTTGTTCACATAGCGTTACGTAAGCACCAACCTTACCACCAACCATTGAACGAACACCAGCCCCAATATCACTGAACATATTTCTTGAACGTACTGTCAAACCACGGACTAAACCAAGGCCCTCGATCACTTTATAGCCATCCATGTTAAATGTCGTTGAAATCATCTTAGTATCCATCATCATCCCTCTTTCTGTACATCCATTTTATCATAGCGTGCACTCCTTGTACGGCTATTTTCCCAATATTCTTTTAAAAAAACGCGAATCCATAAATCTAGAGACAAAAGCGCACCAGCTTACCAGCTTCCATCTGCTCACGGCACGCACAACTAACGACACCCGTGGAGACGACGAAAAAGCCAACACATCCATATATGCGAGGCTTTCTTATCCCTTGTTCTTCAGAAATCACATCACACGAATTTCAGCAAACACCTAAACAGTCGTTGGCTGTTTTACCAAACGATTCACCATCTCAGCATCTAGTTTCCGGTGGGCTAGGGTGCTGTTGTTTTTCACCAAAAGCACTTCGCTCATAATACTAACTGCAATTTCCTCAGGCATCTGATTGGCAATATCAAGCCCGATTGGCCCATAAATCCTTGCTAGATCATCCATAGTAAACCCTGCTTTTATGAGCTCTCTTCTAGCAAACAGTTGCTTATGCGTGCTACCGATTAGCCCGATGTACTTTGCCTCTGTCTTTAATACCTGCTTTACCGCTTCGATATCCGTCAGATGTCCCTTCGTCGTAATCATCACAAAAGTTTGATGGTCCATCTGCACATGATCCAGTATCGCATCGTAAGAACCGATGATGAGTTCATCTGCTTTCTTCAAACTTTCTTTATTGACATAGTCCTCTCGATCATCAAAAACAATCGTGTAGAATCCTAAAAACTGTGCTAGTTCTACGAGCTTTTGACCGATATGCCCACCACCCGCAATCACGACCCTATTTTTTGCGCCAAAGATTTTAATAAATCCTTTTGCAGCACCGCCACATTGCATTTCCAAATCACCTGTTGGCGTGAGGCTATGGTCAAAAACACAGTCAGCGTTTTTCTTCAGCGCAGCAACCGCTTCCTGAATCACATAGAATTCAACTTTTCCGCCACCAATTGAACCTGCAATATTGCCATTCTCCCAAACAAGCATCAGTGCACCAGCATCCCTAGGTGTTGATCCTTTGACTTCCGTTACGGTTACGAGAGCCACTTTCTGGTGTTTTTCAACACTATCGAGCAATGTCTTTAAAATCAGCTCATCCATCGTTTTCCCCTCCACTCTTTATCGCCGGCTGGTGTAGTAACATAATGACCGCTTCGAGTACTGCGCCGCCAATACAGCGGGCTTTATCTGAAATGGTAAAACAATTCTGTTGTTCCGTTAGTCTCGGATCAATGTCGGCTATTTTTAGCCCTTTATGCACATTGTGTCCCTCACCAATTAGTCCCCTTAGAACACCAGAAATTGTTGCTGTCACAGCCTGTCCAGCAATTTCTGCAATCACTTCACCCTTTTCCACAAGCTCACCGATTTGCTTCTGGTTCTTGATTACCCCCGAAACCGGGCTATAAATCACTCGTTCAGTGCCATAACCCCCAATCATGCCAGGTGTTCCTGTGTTTGGCGCTGCCTCGCCCTCCCAAATAAGACTGCCTAACCGGTGCCCCCGATTCGTCTCAACAACCACATCGACATCCGTGCCAGCAATGAAACCGGGACCGAGCGCAACCGTGATTGGCGCCATCGACTTGTGTGTTCCAAGGTTTTTCTTTGCTAGGATACCGTCTATGACGACAGTTGGCTGTAACGCCCCAATCACTTCACCTGAGGGATCAGCTAATACCGGGATAACGCCATTGTCAAAAGCAGCACCCATTTCAGGCACAGTGTCAATTCGCCGAGCAACAACACCTTCAATTGTCACTTCTCCCTCAGTAATCGCCTCACCGAAACAGACTTTCTTGCGGATTGATGTCGGCTTTTCACTCTCAAGCACCAGTACTTTAAACCCACAACGATGTAGTTTTTGAATCGCACCACTGGCGATGTCTCCACCACCTCTAACCAGTATCAAATGATCTGTTATCATCTCTACAAACCTTCACTTTTTTTCAGAGTTATGTACGCTTCCATTGTATCAATATCTAGTCCGCCTGATGCATCTTCTACTTCGACATAGGTAACATATTCTGCATATTGACGCAGGATTTGCCGACCACCAACATCACCGGAGATCAGCAATAATGCCGCTTTGAAATCGCTACCAAATATCACTGGGCTCCCCTGCTTCTTGTGATACAGCGGTACAACGATTCGGTCAGGCTGCGCAAACGTTTTCAGTTGATTAATCGTTTCTACCTGTAATTGCGGCTGGTCGACAGGAAAGAACATATAGGCATCACATGGCAACGCATGTAGTAGCCCTAACCGAATGCTTTCGCTAATCCCCAGTTCGGGATGATTGTTTGTCACTAGCCGAAATGGTTTAAGCATCGTAAGAATCGGTCGCAGTGCATCAGGATAGGCTGTCACAACGACCACCTCATGAAACCCAGCCTGTAGTACATTGTCAGTGCAAATTTGAATGAACGATTTCCCTTTATACGTTAAGAACAGCTTGTTGACTTCTTTCCCTAGACGAACCGACCGACCTGAAGCCATGATGATTGCACCTATTCGCATCGTCATTCTCCGTCCCAATCCGGCATGACAACAGTGTAGCTTTTGTTTTTTAGAGAAGCGATCACGATGCGGTCGATCTTGGTTGCGCTGTTTTTCAATAAAGCTACTAGATGATCAGCATATTGTTGATTGGCAGCGCTTTCCGCTTGGTTAATCACTAGAATTCGCATACCAACAGCATCCTTGAAAAGCCCCTTTTCATGGGTAATGACACGAAACAAATCGCCTATCTCAATCCGTGATTTGGCACTGCAACCGATGAGTTCTTGAAACTCAGCCAACCTGTGAACGAGCAGATGATCAATTGGTTGTCCAACTGTACTGATTGGAATGACCGCTACCGTTTTCGTTGTCGCACGGAGAAATACCGGTTCAGACGCGTTCCAACCTTTCAAAGGTTTCATCTTTGCCCCGTCTGCCTCAGCGACTAACACATCACACGCTCTAGCGATGGTCCTTATAACCGACTCGTTAAAAGGAAGTAGCTTCCCCTCATCACTCATTTCCATGCCTAGCACATAGACACCTGGTCGGCTAAAGGTGGCCGCCTCTACATCTTTGCCTAGACAAATCTTAAAATCACGATTTTTAGGCGGATAGATTTTCGTTGTCGTTGTATAAAAAACAAGTAGCCTCGTTTTCAGTTCTGCACATAAATTGGTGCAAAGTGTTGTTTTCCCGCCAGAGCCAACAACAAGAACGACATCCTTCTCTTCAATCGCTAAAGCCTGCGATAATGTTAATGGTAAGGTTCTCATTGTCTTCTCCTTTCTCAGGCCTGAATTCAATTCGTTACAGAACGCAATTCCGCTTGCCACCAGTAACTTCTGTACAGCAAATCATCCTATAGATTCGTGAACAATTTGTCACCGTACCTGCTTTAATTAAAACTGAAAAAAAGCATTATTTTTATAGCGTTCGATAAAACGACCAAACCCCGCCGCACCAACGAATGATTGGTCGTTTGCCACAACTTGACCGCGTACAATTGTCATGACAGGGTAGCCAGTGACATCCATCCCTTCATACGGCGTATAGTCGACGTTCTCATGGAGCATTTCATGCGATATCCGTTGTTTCTTGTGTGGATCAAACAGGACGAGATCGGCATCACTACCGGCAGCAATCGTCCCTTTTTGTGGATATAAACCATAAATTTTTGCTGGATTCGTGCTTGTGACTGCAACAAATTGATTAATAGAGATACGTCCTTTAACCACACCTTCTGAGAACAATAGTGGCATTCTCGCTTCAACGCCAGGTGCACCATTGGGGCATTTTGTAAAGTCATCTTTCCCAGCAGGAAGCTTTTCTGTTTCAAATTGAAACGGGCAATGATCTGTAGCAACGACCTGAATATCTCCAGAACGAATCCCACTCCACAACTTTTCTTGATGATATTTCTTCCTGAGCGGCGGACTCATCACATACTTGAGTCCCTCGTGACTCGGTGCATCATACAAGGATTCATCTAGGAGTAAGTACTGCGGACAAGTCTCAACATAGATATTCTTCTGTCCCCGTTTTCTTGCCTCTTGAATGACTTCCAGCCCAAGACTAGAAGAAAGGTGAACAATGTAAATCGGTGCATCGCCCACTGAATGAGCAAGATGAAGGATACGGTTAATTGCCTCCGCTTCACATGTATCTGGTCGGCTTTTTGCATGGTAGACCGGCGACATCAGACCTTGTCTGCGAAAGTGTTCCTTCAGATAGGAAATTGTCTCGTTATTTTCAGGATGCACTGCAACAACGGCATTGTGTTCTTTTGCAAGTTGCAGCACTGGCAGTACATCTGCATCATCAAGCATTTGCCCGTAGGTCATATAAATTTTAAAACTTTCAATGCCACCAGCAATCAACTGCTTCATTTCTGCTAAACGATCCGCATTGACTTCATATGGAATCACACCATGAAAACTGTAATCAATCACCGCTTTTCCTTCTGCCAACTGATGATAACGATGAATGGGATCATGCAGCGTCTCACCCCGAGCGCCTTGGCCAATATGATCAACAACCATAGTTGTTCCGCCGCAAGCCGCTGCCACCGTTCCAGTTTGAAAATCATCACTGGAAGCGAAGTCCCCTACATCCAAGGAAAAATGGGTATGGACATCAATCCCACCAGGGAGCACGAATAGACCAGTGGCATCAATAACCTGATCATCAGCCACCGTCATATCCTTTCCGATGCGCTGAATGACTCCGTCTTTAATATAGATGTCTGCTTGAAACACATCACTCGCCGTTGCAATCAAGCCGTTTTTGATTAACATCTGAAAACCTCCTAATCTTCCCCTTAGTTCAATCTGGACCCCTTAAGTGAAAATGCTGAAATACTAGGATGTGTCTGAAAAAGATTTATAAAGAATTTTCCGCTAAACTTTTCCCTAAAAAAGTCTTAGCAGTACGTTGTTGCTAAGCTTCGCTAGGGCGATATGCTTCTGTCCCTTCTGTTTGCTACATCGAAGATTTAGAACCCAAGCGGCAAATATTCACGGGTCTTTGCCATTTTTCTACGATATGCTACTGCATCGTAGATTAGCAAGTAGCGTGTATATCAAAACAGTCTGAAACGATAGTGAAGCAACTGATGATGGCTCTTTCGCGCTAATCGAAAAATCCCTTTTCTTAAATCTTTTTCAGACACACCCTAGTAGAAGCTCATGTTACCTGAAGCAGAGCAATTGGTCACGATAGACTACTATTCTACTTGGCAATCTATATTATACTGGTTTCTTTCGATACGGTGTCCCGACTAGTGGGAGTTTCGTCTGAAATTCACCAGTAAAACGATAATAGGCATCTTGCACAGCTGGTGCCGTTGGAATACTGGCAATCTCGCCGACTCCTTTGGCACCATATGCCACCGGATTACGATCCTCTTTTTGCACAATTTTCACTTCAATTTCTGGCGTTTGAATTGACCTAAATAACCCTAACGTCCCGTATTTCACTTTGGGCAACGAATCGACTAGTGGATAATCCTCTGTCAATGCATAGCCGAGCGACATCACGACACCGCCCTCTATTTGGCCTTCTACATTTAAAGGATTGATAGCCGTCCCGACATCATGTGCTGCAACGACCTTTTCCAGCTTGCCATTGTCATCCAAAATAACAATTTGCGTCGCGTAACCATAACCAACATGACTGATTGGATGTGCCTTATTTGACCCCATTGGATCCGTTTCAGTTGCATACTCACCGTGAAACTCTTTCCCATCTAACTTCGCTAGCGTCTTCCCTTTATCAAGCTCACCTTTTAGCAGTTCAGCCGCTCTTCTCACCGCTTCACCAGTCACTAGTGTCTGCCTTGAAGCGGTTGTTGTACCCGAGTTAGGCGTTCTTGCCGTATCTGGTGATTCCAAAACAAATACCTCAGCAGGCAATTGAAGTGTCTCAGCAGCAATTTGCAACATCACTGTTGCCAGCCCCTGACCAATACAAGCTGCCGCTGTCCGCACATGAACTTTTTCATTTTCAATGGAAATAATACATCTTCCAGTATCAGGAATACCAACACCAACACCAGTGTTTTTAATCCCACAACCAATCCCAACATATTTAGCCTGTTCATAATCATTTTTAACAGCTTCCAGTGTTTCTACAAATGCTGTACTCAGATCAGCAATTTGACCATTTGGCAACACATCACCGGGTCTCACCGCATTCCGGTACCTGATTTCCCAAGGGGATATCCCCACAGAATCAGCTAACTTATTTAAGCAGGCTTCCATCGCAAATAAGGACTGCGTGACCCCGAAACCTCTAAATGCTCCAGCTGGCGGATTATTCGTGTAGTACGCATCGCCAACAATTGAAACATCTTGGAAATTATACGGACCTGCCGCATGTGTACAAGCTCTTTGTAGTACGGGTCCACCTAGCGATGCATAGGCACCAGTATCTGAGGTAATCGTTGCGACGAGTCCCTGGATAATTCCGTTCTCATCACAACCAACTGTGAAATCCATTTCCATTGCATGACGTTTCACATGGTAGAGAAGACTTTCTTGTCTCGTGAACTTCACTTTCACGGGCTTTTTCAATAAGTAAGCCGCAAGTGAAGCATGGTGCTGGACAGACATATCTTCCTTACCACCAAATCCACCACCCACATACTTGCTCTGAATGCGAATCTTCTCAGGGGCAACCCCGAGCATTTGCGCAATTTCTTTCTGCTCATCATAGATATTTTGTGACCCTGTGTACATCAGTAGTTGATCGTCACCTGTTGGAATGGCAATCGCACATTCCGGTTCCATAAATGCATGATCAGTAAAAGGAACGGAAAAATGATCCGAGACAACATATTTCGACTGCTCAATCTTTTTCTGCGGATTCCCTTTCTTTAGCTCCTGATGAGACAAATGGTTCCCCTGTGGATGGACTTTTGCAGCATCCACCTTCCTAGCTTCGATTGGATTCCGAACAGGTTCTAACTGCTCATACTCAACTTCTACAAGCTTCTTCCCTTCGGCTAGTGCCTCTTTCGTCTCCGCAATAACTAAGGCCAATGCATCACCAATATACCGTGTCTCTTCTCCCTCACGAATGAAAGCAGGCCAATCTTTGACCAAGTGACCAAGGTTCCCGAGCTTCGTATTCATTCCTGTAAAAACCGCAACTACGCCAGGATATGCCAGTGCCTTTTCCGTATCAATCTTCTTCACGAGAACCCTCGGAAATTCTGGTCTAACGCACGAGCCGTGAAGCAAACCTTCGACATCAACATCATCCACATATTGCGCTGTACCTAGCGTCTTCGCCTTCGCATCTAGCCTACCAAGATTCTCACCAACAAGTCCTTTGCACGCTACCTCTGGAACTGGACGATCTTCATTGAAAATTGCCGCTGAAAGCTGAATAGCCTCATAAATTTTGATATAACCTGTACAACGACAAATATTACCGCGTAGTGCTTTCTTGATTTCATCTAGAGATGGTGATGCTGTTTTATCGAGCAATGCCTTCGCACTAATCACCATCCCAGGAATACAGAATCCACATTGCACTGCACCAACGGTTGTAAAAGCATAGGCATAAACAGCCTGTTCCCGCTCACTCAGCCCTTCAACGGTAACCACACTTTTGCTATTTATTTTCTCCGTTGTCAGCACACAGGCCTTCATCGCCCGTCCATCTACAATCACTGTACAAGTGCCGCAAGCACCTTCTCCGCAACCATTTTTCACACTGGTTAGGCGGAGGTCCTCTCTCAGGTAAGAGAGCAGACTTTTACTTTCTTCCGTTGCATATTTTTTGTGATTGATCTCAAATTCAAACATATACTTCCCCTCTCTTTAGACCTTTTAGTTTCCCAAGAAAAATCTAAATCCTTATGAATACATGGCTCCACTTGTATCTAATCGTTGATCTCCTCCGCTGTTTCGGAAGCTTTTCAAATCTTTCACCTTAAACACTAGTATCAATCAGGTTGTTAAAAATGGTTTTCAAGGCTACTCACCTTGTCCTAAGATGCAAAAATTTTCTTTCCTACTGTTTCTCGGCTCCAGCCGCTAACTATCCACACCATTTTCCTTGCAAACGGTAATCGCACAATACCTGAAACTGCTAGATAAAGGTCCAGCATTTAATCGTTTATACCCCCATTTACCCTAGGGTGTGTCTGAAAAAGATTTATGAACAATTTCCCGCTGTACATTGCCCTAAAAAGACTTAGCAGTACGTTGTTGCTAAGCTTCTCTAGGGCGATGTGCTGTCCCTTTTGTTTGCTACATCGACGATTTAGAACACAAGCGGCAAATATTCTCGGTGTTTGTTATTTTTTATACACTACTTGCTAATCTGCATCGCTGATTAGCAAGTAGTGTGGATGTCAAAACAGTCTGAAACGATAGTGAAACAACTGTTAATAGCTCTCCGCGCTAATCAAAAAATTCTTGTCAAAACCCTTTCATAAATCTTTTTCAGACATGCGCTAGTGGCGTTTCCACAGGCAACAACCAATTTATTTTAATAGCTACATAAATTGCTCTCATCGGAAGTTCCTTGATCAACAGCTCTCTATAAGCCTTTGATCCACGCAATGAGTCCCTTGCCCTACTACTTTCAAGACATAAACACCCAATTTTATCTAGCACTTCCTTATTAATCACTTGCCCCTTTGCATTAACCTTCTTATTTTCAAGTAAACGCATCGACAACTTGTTTCACTAAGGTTGCTTCGGTGTAGCTTGCAATATGAACCGATCTACTACCCATGTATTTTTTCAAAAATCCGCTGCGGCGTAATCGGTAATTGATTAAATTCCTCACCTAATGCATCAAAAACAGCATTTCTGAGGGCTGCGGCTGGAGAGCACATTGGCGTTTCCCCAAGCCCTTTACTACCGTATGGGCCAAAACGATCTTCTGTCTCGACAAAATAATGATCTAGATCTGGCAAATCCATTGCAGTCGGCATTTTATAGTCCAATAGGCTATTATTTAGCGGGGCACCTGTCTTGGGGTTGTAACGGAGCTCTTCCGCAAGTGCGTATGGAATCGCCATCCCCATCCCGCCTTCTACCTGTCCACCAGCCAAAAGTGGATTGAGTATCTTACCAGAATCATGGACATTCAAAATGCTGAGAACGCTCACTTTGCCAGTCACAGTGTCCACTGCCACTTCTGCAAAAGTAGCACCATACGGGTAAGAATTCGACTTACAGTTATTTGATACCTCAGCCGTGATACATTCCCCCTTTTCTAAATCATAAAATGATCGTAATGCTAAATCCGGTACTGCCATCACGACCTGTCCATCTTTTTTCATGACAATATTGCCGCAGTCGATGCCCAGTTCTTCCGCGCGTATTCCTTCTAATTTTTCAACACATGCAAGGATTTTCTCCTTTAGTTGGTTTGCTGTTTTCTTGGTTGCAATACCTGATACATAGGTTTGTCTGGAAGCATAAGAGCCTGGATCAAATGGTGCATAATCGGTATCTGTGTAGGCATCCATGTAAACATTTTCGTAGGCAATTCCAACTGTCTCTGCAACAATTTGTCTGAAAACAGTATCAGAACCTTGACCAATTTCAGTCGCACCAACCATCACTTTCACACTACCATCTTGGTTGAGCGTGAGCCGGCAACTGGCCATTTCGTATCCATGTGGGTAAACACCTGATATATACGGAAAACAAGCAATCCCAATCCCTCTTCTGATTTGCCCAGATTGACCAGTTTTCGTTGCTTTCTTTTTCTCATCCCAGTGGAAAAGTTCTTTTCCCTTTATTATACATTCTTTTAGACTAGCTGAATATGGTGTAATGTGATTTAATTGATTCACTTCATCAGGTGATGCTAGATTCTTCTGTCTAAATTTAACCGTATCAAACGCCAACTTCTTTGCAACATGATCCATCATTGATTCGATGGCAAACACGAGTTGTGGTACACCGTAACCTCTCATTGCACCTGCGGTTGCCGTATTGGTATAAACGGTTTTGGCATCATAACGCAAATTCGGAATCTTATAGAGGGCTATCAGTGAACCGCCACCACCAGCAGCGATTGAGTGACCATGTGATGCATAACCACCATTTGTTGAAAGGAGCCTCACCTCTAGTGCCTTGATCATCCCGTCCTTGGAAATCCCTAGCTTCATTTTATACTTAATCGCATGTCTGACTCTTGTATAGGCAAGACTTTCTTCTCTAGGTAGCTCAATCATAACCAGCTTTCCGCCAACTGCCATGCTCATAGCTACCACGAGAGGTTCAATCGTGACATCTTGCTTATTCCCAAAACCACCGCCGATGAAAGGCTTAATCACCCTAAACTGACCCCAAGGCATCGCGAAAGCCTGACCCAAAACACGCCGACAAATATGTGGAATTTGTGTCGAGGAGACACAGACCCAGCGCCCATCAACATCCTGATAAGCGTAAGCCACTTGGCTTTCCATATGACAATGCTGTTGCATTTGCGTTGAATAAGTCTCTTCAAAAATATGATCTGATGCATCAAATCCTTCAGCAATATTACCAACTTCCGATACAGAGGTAGCGAGGATATTCTTGGTTCCTTCATGGATTTCAACTGCATCCTCAGCCAGTGCTTCTTCTGCTGTCAGATAAAATGGATATTCTTCATATGTAACACGGATTTTCTGGACAGCAATCGATGCCGCAAGTTCCGTTTCAGCAATAACCGCTGCAATTTCATCACCATATAATCTGATTTTCTTTGTCAGCAAATTCCGATCTGCTATATCCCTTCTCTCTGGATTCAGCACGAAGGGATGACCCGCTGTTGGAAACTGATGATCAGGCAAATCATCTGGTGTTAAGATTTTCACTACACCTGGTACCGTGAGCGCTTCGCTAATATCTAACTGTTTGACAACCCCATGTGCAATCGTCGCTCGACAAATCTTCCCGTAGAGCTTCTTCTTTGTTGGAATATCTGCTGTGTAGTTTGCCTTCCCTTGCACTTTAGCCCTGGCATCCCAGCGTTCTACTTCCTGACCTATTATCTTTCCCATAGTTCCTCCTACAATAGTTCAGTCACACCCCGATTAAACAAAACGTATGACTTACCCTGAATTTGTTTAGAAATTGTGACGCACGTGTCCTTTATCAAAAAGAGCTCGTACTACAAAGTCACTAAATCAATGGTACTTTAAATAAGGCTTGATCAAATTTCAATTGCCATCTTAGATGGGTCATGATGACAAATAAACCGCCACCTGTTGACATGACCAGTTGCGAATCTCATAAGCAGATCCTCCTTCCCTTCACTGCCAACGTCACCCTCGAAGTAGAAAAATAGGCTCCCCTGCATCTATTTCTTCCTCACAAAAATTTTCCTACGACCTCATTTGCCAGTTGAACAATCTTTCAGGGATTGATTGTCAATCAATCGTTTCAAACATGCCAGAATTTATTTAGAAATTGAACCGCTACCAACATGCAACACCTGAATGGCAACCAGCTACTATTCAGCAACTTTTCTTTTTTCAACAGTTCGTTCAACTGCCTCAATAATCTTTTGATATCCAGTACAGCGGCATAGATTCCCAGAAATGCCTCTACGAATTTCTTCTCGACTAGGATTTTCGTTTTGTTCTAAAAATGCAGTCGTCGTCAAAACAAGACCCGGTGTACAGAAACCGCACTGCACTGCACCGCTTTCAATAAAGCTCTCTTGAACATCTGATAATGTGCCATCGTGTTTAGCGATGCCTTCAATAGTGACAATCTTTTTCTGATCAGCCCAAGCTGCCAAATAGATACAAGAATCGACCGTTGTTCCATCAACTATTACAGCACAAGCGCCACATTCACCCACACTACAGCCCTGTTTCGTTCCTGTTAACTCTAATTGCTCTCTCAGCATTTCTAGTAACGATTCTTTCTCATCAACGACTAATTCATAGTCTCTACCATTTACATTACAAGCTATCTTTATAGACATGACGAATCCTCCTGTAACCATTTTATGCACCCCGTTTTTTAGAACGCTGCTAGAGGCGTGTCTGCAAAAGCCAGTTTGTCACCATCAGGCATCACCCGAGAGTCCAATTGGAAGCACATCACCCGTACAAGTTCCCCGCGTCCCTTTCAGCTCAACTTAAACACTTAGCAGAGTGCCAGATGCGACCTTTTTAATTGCTCGTTTGGGCAGTTCCTGAATCAATTGTTCTCTAAATGCCTTTGACCCACGCCATGAATCCCGAGCCTTACTGCTTTCAAGACATAGACGACCAATTTGATGTAGCGTTTCTTCATCTAATGTTTTCCCTTTGGCAAATGCTTCAGCCTGTACTGCCCTCAAGGGTGTCGGACCAGCAACTCCAAATGCAATGCGACATTCTTCAATCACATCATCCTTTTGCTTCAGCAAAACAGAACAGCCTAGAGTCGCAATATCCATCGCATTTCGCGGGCTAAATTTAATGTAGTGCCCCTTGAAACCAAGATAATCTTCTTTCTTAATATTAATTGAGACAAGGACATCGCCTTGTTCTAGCGCAACCTTTCCGGGTCCAAGATAAAAATCTTCAATCGCAACATCTCTTCTGCCGGTCGTCCCTTCAATTGTTAATACCGCTTGATAAGCAAACAGTGTCGATGCGCTATCTGCTGACGTCGCGCCATTACAAATATTGCCCCCAATCGTCCCTGCGTTCCTTGTCTGCGGACCGCCAACACTGCCGACAGCACCGCTTAAACTAGGCATTCTATCTAGGATGATAGGATGATGCTCAACCGCTGTAAACGTCATCGCGGCACCAATGATAATCGTCTCCTCTTCACCCAGACAAATTCCTTTCATCTCCTCGATTCGGGTAACACCGACCAAATCTCTACTGGTATACCCAGCTTTCAGCTCTCTCGTTTTGATGAGAACATCCGTGCCACCTGCAATGATTTGCGCATTGTCGTTTTTCGAGAGAATATCAACAACCTGCTTCACTGTTTCTGCTTCTGTATAACTCGCAATCTGATACATTTCACTCACCATCCAGTTATAGATTCATCCGTTCAAATATCTTCTGAGGCGTTATAGGCAATTGATTAAATTCTTCCCCAACAGCATCAAGAATCGCATTCCTCAGTGCTGGTGCGGGCGAACAAATTGGTGGTTCTCCGAGTGCCTTGCTACCAAATGGTCCAAACGGGTCCTCTGGTTCCACAAAGGCGTGGGTTAGGTCTGGTAGGTCCATTGCCGTAGGCATTTTATAATCTAACAAGTTATTATTTAAAGGTGCACCTGTTTTCGCATTGTATTTTAATTCCTCCGATAATGCATAAGGAATCGCCATCGCCATTCCGCCCTCAACCTGTCCAGATGCAAGCAGCGGATTTAATATTTTTCCAGAGTCATGCACATTCATGATACTCCGAATCGTCACTTTACCAGTGATTGTATCGACTTCAACCTCTGCAAAAGTCACTCCAAACGGGTATGAATTGACGCGGCAATTATTCGATACCTCCGCTGTAATACACTTACCCTCTTCAAGATGGTAAAAAGATTTCAAGGCAAGCTCTGCAACTGTCTGAACGACTTCACCATTTTCCTTTAGCACAATATCACCAGCAATAATATCGAGCGTCTCCACCTTATAGCCATCTATTCTTTCAACACAATCCAAAATCTTCTCTTTCAATAAATTGGCCGTTTTCTCAACCGCCATTCCTGTCACATAAGTCTGCCTAGAGGCATAGGCGCCAGTATCAAACGGTGCATAATCGGTATCAGTGTGTGCATCCATGAAAATATTTTCATAAGGAATTCCCGTTTGCTCAGCTACCATTTGTCTAAACACAGTATCCGATCCTTGGCCAATTTCAGTTGCTCCAACCATACACTTCACGCTGCCATCTTGATTCAGTGTGAGCCGGCAGCCCGCAATCTCATAGCCTTTCGGATAAGTCCCTGATGTATAAGCAAAAGCCGCGAGTCCTACCCCGCGTTTCATCTCACCAGACTGGTGCCTAGCCGCCGCTTCCTTCTTCTCATCCCAATGAAACGCTTCTTTCCCTTTCAAAATACATTCTTTCAAACTGCCAGAATACGGTGTAATCTCATTAATCGGATTGATTTCATCTGTTGGTGCTAAGTTTTTAAGCCGAAAGGCAACCGGATCAAAATCCAACTTTCTCGCAACATTCGCCATAAACGATTCAATCGCAAACATGATTTGAGGTACCCCATAGCCACGCATCGCACCAGCCGTAGCCGTATTGGTATAGACCGTTTTCGCCTCATAGACCATATGCGGAATTTTATAAAGGGCTACAAGCATACCGGCTCCTTTAGCCGCAATTGAATGACCATGGGAAGCATAACCACCATTCGCTGACAACAAGTGAACCTCCAGTGCCTGAATCATTCCCTCTTTGGAGAGTCCGAGTTTCATCTTGTAGGTAATCGCATGTCTGACCCTTGTGTAAGCAAGACTTTCTTCCCGTGTTAGCTCTAACATAACCGGCTTCCCGCCAACTGCCATGCTCATCGCTACGACCAATGGTTCAATGACAACATCCTGCTTATTGCCAAACCCACCACCAATAAACGGTTTAATTACACGGAACTGCCCCCAAGGCAAACCAAACGCTTCACCCAAAATCCGTCTGCAAATATGCGGAATCTGTGTCGATGTCACACACACCCATCTCTGGTCAACATCTTGATAGGCATAAGCGACTTGACTTTCCATATGACAATGTTGCTGCACTTGTGTACTAAACTGATCTTCAAAAATGTGGTCGGATGCAGCAAATCCCTGCTGAATAACGCCAACCTCGGCTACTGTTGCCGCAATGATATTCTTCGTACCCTCATGAATCTCAACAGCATCCGCTGCAAGTGCCTCTTCCGGCGTTAAATAGAAAGGATATTCCTCATACTCCACAGCAATTTTCTGTACCGCAATCTCGGCAGCAAGTTCAGTTTCTGCAATGACTGCTGCGATTTCATCTCCATACAGTCGTACCTTTTTTGTCAGCAAATTCCGGTCATACTTATCGCGCGTTTTTGGATTCAGAGAATACGGATGTCCTGCAGTTGGAAACTTGAAATCTGGCAAATCATCCGGCGTTAGAATCTTCACAACACCAGGAACCCTCAGCGCTTCACTGATATCCAATTTCTTTACCAAGCCATGTGCAATCGTTGCTCGGCATATTTTCCCGTAGTACTTCTGCTTTGTTGGCATATCTGCTGTATAGTTAGCTTTTCCCTGTACTTTAGCCCTTGCATCCCAGCGTTCTACGTCTTTCCCTATGATCTTCCTCATATTTCAAACTTCCTCCTACAATCTAAAGGAATATCGCCCAATACCGCTTCCCATCCCACTTCAGGGGATGGCAATCAACTCGCGCAATCACATGCTACTGCAACAATCCCTTGTAGATCCAGCATTCCTCTTTATTTAGGCAACTACAGCTATACCAACGAGAAGATTGGGTTCAAACAACCAAGCCCCACTCCTTCGCTTTTACAGGTATCAACTAGCTATTAAATCCGGTTCCATAACTTTCGTGCTTGTTCGATACTTTGAGCAGTAATTGCCGCCTCATCAATATTCACAAGCTGTCTCTCATCCATCACAATACGTCCATTAATAATCGTCGTATCAACATTTCGACCACTCACACCAAATAGAATATGACCATTAATGTTCGTTTCATCCACCGGTGTAGGTGACTGATAATCAGCAATAATCACATCAGCATAAGCACCCGCTTTAAGAGTACCAACTGTGCCATCAATGAAACGATTAGCAATTGTCGCATTGTTATCAAACAACATCATTGGCGGCTCACCCCAGCCAACGCTCGGTAACTTATTTTCATGCTTATGAATCAGATTAGCCATTTTGTACGATTCAGTCATGTCAGCGGTATAACCATCGGTACCAAGACCAACAAGCACACCTTTTTCGATCATCTGCAGAATTGGCGCAATCCCAACCGCATTCCCCATGTTTGACTCAGGATTATGAACAACCGCTACCTTACTTTCCTGCAGCAAATCAATTTCATGCTGAGACAAATGAATACAGTGAACAGCAATACTCTTATCATTCAGCACTCCACGGCTGTACCATCGCTCAATCACCCGCTGATTATATTTTGCTAGCGAATCTGCTACATCCTCAATGCCCTCTGCACAATGAACATGGAAACCGATTCCAACCTCAGCAGATGCTGCTAAACACTGGTCAAGTGTCTGATCAGATATCGTCATTGATGCATGCAGACCGATCATCGCTTTCATCATATCGTCCTGTGCCTGATGACAATACTTTGCAAAATCAATACTCTCTTTAATCCCCGCCTGTGCAACCCTAGCACCATCACGATCTGAAATCTCGTAACAAAGATTACTACGAATCCCAATCTCTTTCGCAGCATCAGCAATTCGGAACAAGCTACCTTCCACCGCAAACGGACTTGCATGATGATCAATAACTGTCGTTACCCCTGATTTCACCTGCTCGATCATCGGCATCGCGGCACTATAAAAAACATCATCTAGACTCAGACATTTATCGAGTCGCCACCAAAGTCCTTTCAGTACATCACTGAACATGGTTGCTGGTGGACCACCCAGTGACATCCCTCTCGCAAATGTACTGTAATAATGCATATGGGTATTAATAAACCCTGGCATCACCAGTCTTCCCCTAGCATCCTTATACGTAGCAAACGGATACTTCTTCTTTAAATCTTCCGTCTTGCCAATCTCTTTAATCAACTTCCCCTCAATCAACACTGCCCCATTATCAATAAAAGGCTGCTGCGCGTCGCGTGTAAACACACGGCCATTTCCAATTAAAATCATCACTAGTTCCTCCTTAGTAAAATAAACTCAATAAATCATAACCTCTCAGTTTGCATTTATTGAGTTCTGTATTTGCTTAAGCCGATACCGCTACGAAATAGTAAGCATGATCTTTCAGTAATGCATTGAGCACCGCATTCATCTCTCCCGAGATTCCGCCATCACCAAGACAATGCGTGATGACAGAGCCATCCTCTTTTCTCACCTTAAACTTGTCATCTCCAAGTGATAGAAAACCCTTATTCGTACTATTAACAAAATCCGCTTCCGTCCAGAACAGCGTCACCTTGTCTTGATAGGGGTTACCAGTATGAGGGCAGAAGATACCACAGTTACCACACTCATTACACATCCCGTCAAGATGAACAATTTGATGCGATTGCTCCAAACCATCACTCATCACTTGCACCATGACATTGGCACGATTCGGACAAACATCACAACAAATTTCACAAATTTGATCACAAGCGAGGCAGCGTACACTATCTTGCGCTGTATCGTGACTAGCCTCAAGTTCACCTTTTTTAGCATAAAGTGTCTCCTGATCTTGCACGACCGAGAATTGTTCAAAATCAGCTGTCAGTCCCGCTTTATTCAGAATATTTTTTGAAATAACTTTCGCATCTGCAATCGCCTTTACAATCGTAGCTGCACCTGCTTTACAGTCCCCTGCCACATAAACATTCTCTGTACTGGCTTCATTGAACTGATTTAACTGAGCAAACCCTTTAGCAGTCAATTTCAATTGATTCTTTTCAAATAGGCTACTATCCACTCTTGCGCCGACAGCGCTAATTACCGTATCAAATGCAAGCGATTTCAGTTCACCAGTTCCTTTGATTCCCCTTCTACCTGATGCATCTCTCTCGCCAAGCACCATCACTTCACAAACAAGTGACTTGCCATCATACGAAACAGGCGATAAAAGCTCTTGGAAAACAACACCATCAGCGAGGGCTAACGCCTTTTCCTCAGCCTCAGCAGGCATGAACGCCTTCGTTCTCCGGTACACAATCGACACCTGCTTAACACCCGGTGCTCGTTTTGCTGCTCTAGCACAATCCATTGCCACATCACCACCACCAAGGACAGCAACATGTTGACCTAACGCAACATTCAAATTCTTCGCTTTTGATTCAGCTAAGAACGCCAGCGCATCCACTAACTTCTCGCCGCCCTCCCTGACAGGGTTCATCCCCTCTTTCCAAGCACCAGTAGCGAGCACAACAAAGTCATAGTCCTTCTTCAAATCAGTGACACTATAATTTTCATTGACATTGTATTTAAAGTGAACACCAGCATTCTCAGCCAGCTTTACATCCCGCTCAATCATTTCCTTTGAAATCCGGAAATCCGGAATTACATACTCAACAATGCCATAAGGACGGTCTCTTTTCTCAAGTACAGTCACATCCATCCCATTTCTTCGGAGGAAGAATGAGGTCGCAACACCAGCAGGACCAGTACCAACCACAACCGCTTTTTTCTTCGTAATCACATTTGCCGGCTTCAGTTCACTCAGATAGTCATCCTGTGCATGGAGCACTGCCATTTTCTTAGCAAGACGAATTTCAACTGACGAATCATAATCGAGCCGTGTGCATTTCTGCTGACACTGATGGTCACAAATCATACCCGTAACCGCTGGCGAAGCATTGTCATTGACAATAATCTCAAAAGCTTCCTTATAACGCCCTTCACTAACAAGCTTCAAGTATTCAGGAATTTGTTGTTCAATTGGGCAACCACCATCCGCGCAAGGTGCTTTTGCACAATCATACAACGGTAACAAAGAAGACGTTTTCCGTGAATCAACAGGTCTCGCACTCTTCAAATGATTCTTATTCGTCACTGCACTCGTAGCCATCTGCTCAAGTCCGGCTAGATCAATACCATGAAACCTACCAGTCATATGCGGCTCAAGCACATCAGCGAGTTGCTTTAACCGCTCATAACCACCAGGCTTCAAAATCGTAGTCGCTACTGTAATTGGTTGAATTCCAAGCTTAAATATTTCCTTGATATTAAAATAGTCAGCGCCACCAGAATAAGAGATTGGTAACAATCCATTAAATGCAGTCGACAACTTTTGTGCTAAATTAATGGTCAATGGGAACAAAGCCCGACCAGACATATACATTTCTTCGCCCGGAAGTTCATTATTAGCAATTTGTACAGGAAACGTGTTCGTTAATTTAACACCAAACGCTAGACCTAACTGCTTTGAACGCGTCATTAATCGTGTAATCATTGCAATTGCATCATCATACTGGAGATCATTCTTGAAATGGTGATCATCGAATGTGATGTAGCCATACCCCATCTGATCTAGTGTATCTCGCGTAAACGCATAGCCTAGAAGCGTTGGATTGCATTTAATAAACGTGTGTAAGCCCTTTTCCTCTAGCAAATAATTAACAATCTTCTCGATTTCCTCAGGCGGGCAACCATGCAACGTTGACAAGCAAATAGAAGGCGAAATACAAGAAGAAATTGCTTCAACATCCGCTTTCGTCACATGCGCAAACTGATCAATATTTTTCAGTAAATATTGTGTACATTCCTTCCAAATTGCTGTGCCACTTGCATCCTTCAAGCCTTCAATAAAGCTATCAATCTTCGCAGTTTTAATACCCTCTAAATCATAGCCAACACTCATATTGAATGCGAAATCGCGCACATCACTGATCCCGAGTTCCTTTGCCATTATATGAATTGCAATCCAAGCCTTCACATACTCATCAAAGGCTTCCTGAACCGTTAGCTCCGTTGACCACTCAACGTTGTAACCTTCATCCTCCATATTAATGCAAGGTCTAGCAATACAATTCCGCAATTCCTCGCCATCCATTTTCTGCACAGTTTTCAGCTCAATATACCGTGACCCCGTTAAATAAGACGCAACAATATTTTGCGAGAGCTGAGAATTTGGTCCAGCAGCAGGTCCAATCGCTGAACCGAGCTTATCACCAAATATTTCAATATTTGTACCACTTTTATTCTTATAAAACTTGCTCTCCCTAATACCAAAGATTGATTTCTGCTCACGATATTCTTGAAACATCCACTCCATTAATTGATCGAATGGAATCATTCTCATTAACTCACCCATAAAATATTCCTCCTAAAATTTACCCTCTTTTGTATTCCTATGTTACGCATAGAGAGACATAGCCCACAAAAGCCTGTTTCATATTGACCGCTCACTCTGCCTCACCTTTGTTGAATCACCAGATCAGCTATCAATTAAGCAAACTTCAAATTGTGGTCTTGCAATCTCTTTTCCTGCAACATATCTTTTCGTGATATGCTCCGATTTTCCAAGATAAATGAACCGCTGCAAGCGCTCTTCGATACTCCGCTTCGTCTCCCCTTTTAACGGGCGATCATCAATCACTAATGCATCAAATGCATACCCAGTCTCAAAACTCCCCACTGCACCAAAGAATTTCCCGCCGCCCTTCGTTGCTAGGTAGAAAGCCTCAGAAGTTGTCAACATATGGTCTTCCTGATTCACATACAAGCTATACATCTTCGAGGCCTGTACTGCCGATACAATGCACGTATTCATTGACATAGAGTGACCCCCAGATACATCCGTGCCGATACCAACATTGATGCCCTTCTTTAAGAATTTCTTAATCGGTGCCAAACCACTCGATAAATTAAAATTCGACGTTGGACAATGCGCAACGAAAACATTGTTCTCTTTCATCAGCTCAATTTCCTCATCCTGCATATGAACACAATGCGCCATGATTGTTGGCTGTTGCCCAAACATCTTGTAGTCGTCATACACATCTGCATAATGTTTGTGCTCTGGATGTAAACTACGAACCCATTCAATTTCACCCATATTCTCTGACAGATGAGATTGAATTGGCACATCATACTTCTCTGCCATTGCACCTAATGCATGCATTAATTCAGGTGTACAAGTTGGAACAAACCTAGGGGTGATAATGTTTTTCACCAAATCCCCTTTACCATACTGCTTCAACAACTTCTCCGTTACCTGAAGTGAATCCTCAGTTGTTTCCGATAGAATTGGCGGACTATTACGGTCCATGTTTACCTTCCCTACATACGCCCCAAGACCTGATTTCTCAAACAGCTCCATCAACTTCAAAGTCGCCTCTTCGTGTAATGTTGCAAAAACAATGCTCCTCGTCGTCCCATGTTCCCACAACCTCGTCACAAAATGCGCGTACACTTTTTCCGCATAAGCAACGTCATGAAACTTGGCTTCCTCCGGGAAAGTGTAGGTTTCAAGCCAAGGAAGTAGCTCTTTATCGAGACCGATCCCTGCATTTTCAAACTGAGGCGCATGAATATGTGCATCGACAAATCCCGGAATAATCAATTGATCCCCGAAATCTTCCACTACCAAAGCATCATACCGCTCATGCAAAGTCTGATTCACTTCAATCACTTTTCCGTTCTGAACGACAACAAAGCCACCTTCAAACACTTCAAATTCCTCAGGCGTTTTTGTAAAAATGATATTTCCTTTTACGATCTTCATTTGATCCACTTTAAACGCTCCTGACGTAGTATTATTTAGCACCTTTTTTACCAAACGACAACTCATTAAAGACAATATTCAAGATAATCGCCGTTAAAGCACCCATTGTGATGCCGCCGCTACAAATTGTGCGAACCAGCTCAGGACAATTCGCGTAGAAACCAGGAATCGTTTCTGGAATCATCGCAACCCCAATACTAAGCGCAACAATCAGCGTATTATTGTTATCTTTATAATCAACCCCTGCGAGTATCTTGATTCCACTAGCAGCAACCATACCAAACATCGCAAATCCAGCGCCACCAAGAACAGGATACGGAATCATCGTGATTAAAGCAGACAATTTTGGAAGGATACTAACCAGCACGAGTCCTACGCCTGCAACTGCAGTAATATATCGACTTTTCTCCTTCGACATCTCAAGCAGACCAATGTTCGGTGCGAAAATAGTTTGTACAGATGAATTGAACATCCCGCCAACAACCGCACTAATACCTGTTGCACGCAGCCCCCTTGCTAGAATTTTGTTGTCAATATCTTTTTCAACAATCTGATGAATTCCCATCATACTGCCAGAAACCTCGACCATTGTCAGGATCATTACAATCGTAAACGTCAGTATCGTTGACAGATCGAAAATTGGTGCACCAAAATGGAACGGCATATCGAAGCCAATCCACGGTGCCTCAACAAATCCAGCAGTATCTACAAAACCGAAAAAGCTAGAGATAATGGTCCCAATCACCAAGGCAAATAGCACTGATAAACTCGCCCAAATCCCGCTTAAAAACTTATTCAAAATAATCACAATGATGAAAACCGTTAGTGCCATCCAAAGATCCTTCGTCGAAGGCTCAGCCTGATAATTCGCTGCCCAGTCCATCGCAATTGGTAGCAAAGAAACACCAATGACAGTCACAATCGTGCCAACAACAACTAGCGGGAAGAAGCGAATGAGTTTAGACCAAACCGGTGCTAACAAGAAGCAAACAACCCCAGCAACAATCGTTGCACCCGCTATCATTCTAAATCCTTCACTTGCAGAACCAGCATCGCTTACCGTAATCACACAAGCTGACACAATAGCAAAGCTAGCCCCCATAATCGCCGGGATTTTCGCACCGACATAATGACCGATTCCGAAACTTTGCAAGATCGTTGCAACGCCCGCCACAAAAATCGTAGCACTAACCAGAAACGTCATCTCTTCACCGCTTAGCTGTGCTGCACTCCCGACAATCAGTGGAACCGGAATCGCAGAAATCACGCCAATCAACAGGTGTTGCAATGCTAGCATGATCGTTTTATTTATCGGTAACACTTCATCGACAGTGCCAATTTTCTCCGTGTCCTTATGATTCTTCACATTTATATCTCCAATCGGATTGAATTTCTATCCAGCCTGATGCAATGCTGCTTGTGCTTCTTTTTCCTTTTTCGATTCAGGAAAAATAATATTTGCTATGATCGCAACAATTGTTACACAGGCAATTGTATCTTTAAAGATAAACTCAATATACGGAGGTAAAGACGCCATCACTTCAGGTGCAGATCCAAGTCCTAGTCCAATCCCGAACGTAATCGCCAACACCAACACATTTCGTTCACTAAAACCAGCTTTCGCAATCATCTTAATCCCATTAATCATAATCATTGCAAATACTGTAATAATCGCACCACCAAGAACACTACTTGGCATCGAATTAAAGACAGCACCTACTTTAGGAACAATGGCTGCACCAATAAGCACAAACGCCCCCATCGCGATACACCATTTGTTCACGATTTTCGTCATTGAAACAATTCCCGCATTTTGTCCGAAAGCCGTATTCGGCAACGTATTAAACAAAGATGCAGTTACACACCCGATCGCATCGCCCAGAATAGCACCAGACGTTTCTTTCCCTGTTGCCTCTCGGTTAAACCCAGCAATTGTAATCCCGTTCGCATTACCGATTGTTTCTAAACAAACAACAATGTAAATCGCAATAAAACCGAGAATCGCATCAAAATGAAAAGTCATTTCCCACGGCATGACCTCTGGAATTGGGAACCCAATCCAGCTAGCTTCTGCAATTCCGCTGAAATCAACTTTTCCCATTGGAATCGCGATCAGATAACCAACAACAAGTCCAATCAGTATCGCTGATATTTTCCACATGCCTCGTCCGAACCTTTGTAATCCCATAATCACCGCAAACACAGTAAATCCAAGTGTCAGATTCTCAGTAGAACCCTTATCTGGTGCAGTCGCACCACCTGCAAAATAATCAACACCTACATCTAATAAATCAAGCCCAATCGTGATCAACACAGCACCAATAACCAAGGGTGGGAAAAACCTTTTCAAAGGTTTAAAGAAAAGCCCAAGAATGATCGACACGATCGAACCAATAAAAGCGGCCCCCATCACACCAGCTAACCCGTATTCAGCACCAACAGACGAAGCGATTGGTACAAAAGCAAATGAGGTTCCCATCACAATTGGCAAACCTGCACCGATGCTAATTCTCCCAAACTTGAATGGATAAAGTTGAATAAACGTCGTCAGTCCTGAAACAAGCATAGCAGCTTGAATCATATTTAAAGACTGCTCTTCTGGCAAACCTAGCACACCAATTAGAATTAACACAGGTGCTAAATTCCCTGTAAACATTGCTAAAACATGTTGCAATCCGAGCGGAAAAGCAACACCAAAACTTGGTTTTCCATCTAATTGATACAACAATTCATTTTCAGTCAAACTCTTTTTTGAATTCTTTCCCACACTAATCTACCCCTTGGATAATAGTCATTTTTAGAATGAAACTATTTTCGATAAAGCATGTTGCTAGGTAAACAAATTCCTACAAAGCAGCCTGAAAGTCTAGCCACCTAGAACCAATACCACTACAAATCGACCGGTACGTTTACCAAAACGTATGCTACACTATCCAAACCAAATCAATTTGGTATGAATCTACACAATTTGCTCATCCACTGGTCGTACTCATCTTTCACAAAAAGGTGTTTATGGTTGATTATCCACTTAGCTCAGAGAAAGCCTTCACTCCCCCTAGAAATCCTCAAAATAGAGCAGAGAGACTCACAGTACCCTTCCTCAGCTAAGAGGATAATCTCTAATCCTTACTACTTCTCACACGAAAAAAAGATTTAATGGGAAATAGTATTGAGATTGTACGGTTCATTTTCAAATGAATCTGCCAGCATTTCATAGAGTCACTAGCAAAGGCGTCCAGACCGCTTCCACATAAGGAAGGATACAATCAATCATCCTTCCTCTATGTAAAAACGCATCAAACCCCGTTAAACGAACACTAATCCCAATACCATCTCAACTATTTATCAAAAAATCTTGGTTTTTTTTCTTCAATTAAAGCCTTAATCGTTGCTTCTGGGTCCTTCACCTTGCTCAGGAACATCATTGCCGCAATCACATAAGGTTTGAAGCCTGCTTCCTTGTAAAGCGGTGTTCGATAACGATCAAAGACAGATGCTTCAACCTCACCCTCCTTACAACTAACACCAGTAATATCTGCCGGCAAGCAGTGCATATAAAGCGCATTGCCATCTTTTGTCGTCTTCATCAGTTTCTCTGTACATTCCCAGTCTTTATGCTGAGAATTCTGAGCAAGTAGTTCCTTCTCAAGCTTGTTAATCTCCTCAAGCTGACCATCACCATACAGCACAGTTCTCTTCTCCATAGCAGCAAACGGCGCCCAGCTTTTTGGGTAAACAATATCAGCATCCTTAAATGCCTCCGCCATAGAATTCGTCTTTGTAAAAGTACCACCTGACTCAGCAGCATTCTTTCTCGCCACTTCCTCTACCTCAGGCATTACTTCATACCCTTCCGGATGAGCCAAAACAACTTCCATACCGAATCTACTCATCAGACCAATAATCCCTTGCGGAACAGATAATGGTTTACCATAAGAAGGCGAGTAAGCCCATGTCATTGCAATCTTCTTACCCTTCAAGTTCTCCACGCCGCCAAACTCATTAATAATATGCAGCATCTCAGCCATACTTTGCGTAGGGTGATCAATATCACATTGCAGGTTGACAAGTGTTGGTCTCTGCTCAAGAACCCCTTCCTTATGACCATCTGCAACGGACTTCGACACCTCTTCCATATACGTATGCCCTTTACCAATGTACATATCATCACGAATTCCGATGACATCAGCCATAAATGAAATCATATTAGCCGTCTCACGAACCGTTTCCCCATGAGCAATTTGCGACTTGCCTTCATCGAGATCTTGCACCTCAAGCCCAAGCAGATTACAAGCACTTGCATAGCTAAATCTTGTACGAGTAGAATTATCTCTGAAAAGCGAAACACCAAGCCCGCTATCGAATACCCTCGTTGAAATATTTTGCTCTCTCATCCCGCGTAACAGTTCCGCAACTGTAAAGACCGACTTCAACTCATCCGTTGTCTTATCCCACGTTAAAAGGAAATCATCATTGTGCATATTCTTGTGATCTAAAGCTTCTAACTCTTTTAACAAACCCTTCAAGTCTTTCATAATCTGCTCCCTTTTTTATCAAAATTTTATCGCGCAAACACCGCACAGGGTTCTATTACGCTTTAACAGCCTTTTTTGCACCATTCTTGTTACTCGTGTATACAGTTGGAACTGCTGCATAAACTGCTGCACACCGGACCAAATCCTCTTTCCACGTCTTCTCATTTGGTGCATGTGCCTGTGCTTCCTTACCAGGTCCAAAACCGATGCACGGGATGCCATAACGGCCCATGATCGAAACGCCATTCGTAGAGAAAGTCCACTTATCAATTCGAGGCGTACCATAGATGCCTTGATAAGCCTCAGCAAGCGCTTGTGTTGGTGCAGCATCCTCCGGAATCACCCATGTTGGGAAATAACATTCTGTTGGATACACTAGACCAGTCCATGATGGACGTTCGTAGTTATACATCGTAACCTCTGCGCCATATTTCTTCACTGCAGCTAGTTCTCTAATTTCATCGAGTGCCAGCTCAAATGTCTCCCCATCTGTTAAACGTCTATCAATCGAAATCGCACACATATCCGCTACAGCACAACGCGATGGAGAAGTGAAGAAAATCTCAGAAACAGCCAACGTACCCTTTCCTAGAAACGCATCATAGTGAAGATCATCATTCAGTGCTTTTACCTCCTGAAGAATATCAGCCATCTTATAAATCGCATTCTCCCCACGCTCAGGCGCAGAACCATGACAAGAAACGCCCTTAACCTCAACTCGAATTTCCATCCGGCCACGTTGTCCACGATAAATACCGCCATCAGTTGGCTCCGTAATCACAACAAATTCAGGCTTAATCTTGCTTTCATTATGAATATATTGCCAGCAAAGACCATCACAATCTTCCTCCTGAACAGTCCCAGTCACGAGCACTGTGTACTGATCGCTGAGCAGATCCAAATCCTTCATAATCTTCGCACCATACACAGCAGAAACAATCCCGCCTAATTGATCCGAAGTCCCACGTCCACCAATGATTTCCTCATCCTCACAGCCCTCATAAGGATCGAAAGTCCAGTTCTTAATTTCACCGATACCAACCGTATCAATATGACCGTCAAACGCGATTAACGTTTCACCAGTACCCATATAGCCAAGAATATTCCCCATTGGATCAATATCAACCTTATTGAAACCGACCTTCATCATTTCCTCTTCAATACGCTTAACATGGCCTTTTTCATCAGCGCTTTCACCTGGAATCCGCACCAAATCCCTCAAAAACTTCGTCATATCCGCCTTATAAAACTCTGCTCTCTTCTTTATCGCATTAAAATCCACTTAAATTTCCTCCGCTCATTTTTTAAATTTCTATTCCTAAAAGCCTCCAAAGCAGATAACCTGCCAGAAAACACTACGACTAAAACCTTACTATGGTAAACCTATCAATCACTAGATTCCCGCCAACGCCTCCTTAGCATGAGCTATTTATTGTTAACACCCTTCCAAACAACTTTTCTGTACATGTCTGGATCAGTGTCTCCCTCTGTACTAAAAATCAACACCTTTGAATCCTTATCCAATTTAAGTTCCCGACGTAATGCACTAAACGCATCATTCGTCATCATTTCGTACAATAATCCAGTCGTAACTGCACCAGACTCACCCGACACTACACGAGTGTCGCCCGAAACTGGACTACTCAGAATTCTCATCCCATTTGCTGCAACCCAGTCTGGGCAAGAAGCAAAACCACTAGCATGATTCTTCAGCACTTCCCAAGCAATCGTATTCACCTCGCCACAAGCAAGTCCAGCCATAATCGTTTGCATTTCCCCACCGACAGCAACAGCCTCGCCGTTCCCCTTCATCGCAGACTGATAATAACAATCTGCCAAATTAGACTCGGCAACAACCGTAATCGGCGGGTTTTCCGGGTAAACATCTGCAACCACGCCCTGCACAGCACCAGCGAGAGAACCGACACCTGCCTGTACAAAGACATGCGTAGGAGCCCCAACTCCCTCGGAGCGAAGCTGACCTAGTGCCTCTGAAACCATTGTTCCATAACCTTGCATAATCCAAGCGGGAATTTCTTCATACCCTTCCCATGCCGTATCCTGCACAACCAAACCATCATGCTCCTCAGCATACCTCGCCGCTAACCGAACACAATCATCATAATTCATATCTGTAATAGATGCCTCTGCACCTTCTTTAAGGATATTATTCAACCGCGTCTCCGAAGAGCCGATCGGCATAAACACAACCGCCTTTTGCTTGAGCTGATTTGCCGTCCAAGCAACCCCTTTCCCGTGGTTACCATCAGTAGCCGTAACAAAAGTAATTTCACCAAGCTGCTCCCTAACAGCATCTGAAGTCAGCTCCTTAAAACCAACATCACCGATATCCTTGCCAAGCTTGTTTGCCATATACTTTGCCATCGCATAAGAACCGCCAAGTACCTTGAAAGCATTTAGACCGAAACGAAACGACTCATCCTTCAGATAGATACCGCCGACCCCAATTTCTCTCGCAAGCCCCTTCAAACTAACAAGTGGCGTCACATTATACTCCGGGAAGCTCTCATGAAACTTCATAGCCTTGCCCACTTCATCCTTACCAACAACCTGAACCAGCTGCCGCTTTACCGTCTCGGACTGCTTAGGCAACGTATTCATCTTAAACAAAATCTTCTCTACCATTTTCCCACCTCAATTTTATGATAAAAAATTATTACTTTATGATAAAAACTTATCATCAATGCTACTTATTGTCAACAGTTTATTTCAACTAAACATGGCATTTAACTAACAATGATTATCAAAAAAGAAATAATTAACAATTACTTAACAGGTATAAAAGCAGAAACAAATCATCAACAATCAACTATCTACACCAATATATTTTAAAATACACCCTCGTTAAAGACCGAACTACCGGTAAACTTAGCTCAACGATCAACAGATCACACGCAATAACCGTGGTACAAACAAGTCCAACAAAACCAAGTTACTCTTTGATTATTCATGAGTGGTGTAGTACAAT
>JAVBKF010000244.1:0-19017 GCA_031554215.1 Caryophanales bacterium | reverse complement strand
TGCGTTTTCCCTGATTATAAGATGAGTGCAATTGCAATGTCAATTTACTTTAAAGATATGAATGATACTGAACGAGCAGCGCTAACAATGGCAATGGTCAAATCAGGTGATCAAATTGATTTGACTGATATCCCAGGCATCAAAGTAGATAAACACTCTACTGGCGGTGTTGGTGATACAACCTCATTAATTCTTGCGCCGATGGTTGCCGCGCTTGGGATTCCAGTGGCGAAAATGTCTGGCCGGGGGCTCGGGCATACGGGTGGAACAATTGATAAATTAGAATCATTTCCGGGGTTTCATGTTGAAATAAGCGGGGAGGAATTCCGTATGCTCGTGCGCCGCAATCAAATTGCCATCATTGGGCAGACAGGGAATATCACCCCAGCAGACAAAAAATTATATAGTCTACGTGATGTAACGGCAACAGTTGAAAGCGTGCCACTCATTGCTAGTTCAATCATGAGTAAAAAAATCGCCTCAGGTGCTGATGCCATTGTACTCGATGTGAAAACAGGTGCAGGCGCATTTATGAAGACAGTAGATGATGCCAGAGAACTAGCTACGGCTATGGTGAAAATCGGACAGTTAGTTGGTCGTCAAACAATTGCAGTCATTTCGGACATGTCACAGCCGTTAGGCTTTGCGATTGGTAACGCGCTGGAAGTTAAAGAAGCAGTTGAAACTTTGAAAGGCGAAGGACCAGCAGACTTAACTGAACTCGTACTGGAACTTGGGACGCAAATGGTGCTGCTCGCAAAAAAAGCAGATACAGCTTCAGCGGCACGGCACGAGCTGGAAGCGGTGATTGCGAATGGGAAAGCACTTGAAGTATTTAAGACATTCATTGCTGGTCAAGGCGGCGATAGTAGCGTGATTGATGATCTAAGCAAACTGCCGCAAGCAAAGTATATTACGACACTTAAAGCTGAAAGTAGTGGCTTTGTTGCAACGCTTGTAGCTGATGAAATCGGAAAAGCTGCGATGACCTTAGGCGCAGGTCGGGTGACAAAGGAATCAGTGATTGATCTCGCCGTTGGGCTAGTGCTTGGGAAAAAGGTTGGCGATGCAGTTGAAGTTGGCGATATTCTGGTGACAATCCATCATAATCAGCCTGACATTGACGAGGCATTGACAATATTGCAGAAAAATATCACCATTTCTTCGGAAGCACCAGATCAAGCACGACTCATTTACGAAATCATTATTTAGGCATAAAAAAATCGCTAGTCCCATTGAAGTGGACAGCGATTTTTTTCTGCTTGTTATTCCTGATTAATTGGCAATCTGTTCGCATCTAGTGTGAATCCTTCGCCGTGAACATCTTGCACAACGGAGATCGTCATAAATGCGTAAGGATCAACCTTTGTGACGACTTCTTTCAATTGATTGATTTCATTTTTCCCAACGACACAATAAATCACATCTTGGTCAGCTTTGTGATAATAGCCATGTCCACGGAGGAAGGTGACACCACGACCGAGGTCAGCTGCAATTCTGTCTGCAATCGCTGATACTTGATTACTGATAATCATGGCACCACGGGCATCATATAAACCATCGTTTAGGAAATCAATAATCCGCGTTGCAATGAATACAACGACGAGCGTGTACATCGCTTCTTTGTAGTCAAGGTAAGTAGCCATTGACAGTGCTAGTACAAAGATATCGAAAATAAACATTGTTTTTCCAGGACTAATGCCATAATACTTCCAGATGATTTTCGCAATAATATCAATACCACCTGTAGTCCCGCCGTAGCGAAATGTGATCCCAATCCCAAGGCCTGCGAAAACGCCTGCAAATAGCGAAGCGAGCATTAAATCATCATGTAATGGCATGAGAAAATGGAATTCTTCAAAGATGGCAAGCCAAACAGATAAGCTGGTTGCACCGATCAGCGTGTAAATAATGGATTTCTTTCCTAGTAATCGCCATCCAATGATGAAGACAGGGATATTCAGCAAGAAGTAACTGATTGATGTCTTCCAGCCAAAAGTGAAATAGAAGATCAGTGTAATTCCAGTGAATCCACCTTCTGCAAGTTCATTCTGAATATTAAAATGCACAAGTCCAAATGCTACTAGAGATGTTCCCATTAAAATGAATAAAATATTTTTCAGCTGTAAATCTAATTTCATAATCCGCTCCAGTCCAAAAAAAAGATATTAGAAGGTCATGATACAAGTAATTGTAACCAAGGGCAACCCTTTATGAGGAAATATTTTTTTTTCGAGTCTTCTTCCTATTATGCCGTGTATTAATCACTTTAAATCATTTCCATTTTTAGGAATAACATTTGACAGGTAACGGAGAAATACCTAATATAAAAAGAGTGGTATCTAAGACAGCAATTGAACCATGGTGATGATGGATTTTCTAATGAATAATCATACCTGGTTCACAGCAGAAGGACCCATTCTATGCTTTGAATAAAAGTGAGACTAATGATGGACACTTCTAGTATGCCAATTAAAAAGGAGAATTTTCGATGCTATATCAAAACTATTTCATTTATCTACTCATCATCATTGCCATCCCGCTAATTGCACAAATTAGTGTGAAGAATGCTATTTCCAAATATTCTAAGGTTCGTTCTACATCGGGTATGAACGGTGAACAGGTCGCAAGGATGATTCTCGATCAAAATGGGCTTCAACATGTTAAAGTGGAACAAGTTCGCCATGGTGATCATTACGACCCAAGAGCCAAAGCAGTACGCTTATCTACTGCAAATTTCCAACAACCTTCTGTGGCAGCAGCAGCAATTGCAGCACATGAGTGTGGACATGCAATTCAGGATAAAGAAGGCTATTTCTTCTTAAACCTTCGCTCCGCTATCGTTCCTCTTGCTAGCCTTGGTTCAAGAATGTCGTGGATTCTTATACTTGCCGGAATCATCTTCCAAGCATCACAGA
Source organism: Caryophanales bacterium (assembly GCA_031554215.1). GTDB lineage: Bacteria > Bacillota > Bacilli > JARBTR01 > JARBTR01 > JAVBKE01. The sequence continues at coordinate 16,099 of JAVBKF010000244.1, read as the reverse complement.
TGTTTTTAGTCGGTATTATTTTCATGTTATTTGCTGTTGTGTTTCAAATGGTTACATTGCCTGTTGAGTTTAATGCTTCATCTCGGGCAATGACACAGCTAGCAGGCGCTGGCATTTTTGATGTTCAGGAAGAAGGGCAAGCGAAAACTGTGCTTAATGCTGCAGCAATGACTTATGTTGCGGCTACGGCAGTAGCTGTCTTAGAATTATTACGTTTTATTCTCATTTTTAGAGGAATGAATGACGATTAAACTGCATAAAAATTTCTAACCTAGAATATCGCTCAGGGATGACTAAATGTCATATTGCCATCCTTGAACAAAATAAGGACATGAAGATGGTAGCATTGTGATGAAAACTTTGCTATCATCTTTTTAACATATATGTGAGGTGAGCTGGTATGAAGATAATTAAGGTTGCCGTAGCAGGTCCGCGGGGACGGATGGGGAAAGAAGCCGTCGCGATGGTACTTGCAAATGAGCATTTTGAGTTAGTTGCTGTTGTCGATCATCAGCATGGTGGTGAATTTCTACTATCTGAGGAATGGGCTGATGCCAAAGAGCAGAGACCGGTACCGATTTTCAGCGATTGCCTCACCTGTTTTCAATCAACGGAGGTCGATGTCCTGGTCGATTTTACAACACCAGAGGTTGGCATGGAAAATACTGAAATTGCACTCATGCACCAAGTACGACCAGTCGTTGGGACAACTGGATTCACAGATGAGAATCTTCAGTTTCTAAAACAGTTGGCGAGTGAACAGAAAATTGGCGCTGTCATTGCACCAAATTTTGCTTTGGGTGCGGTGCTTATGATGAAATTCGCTAAAATGGCAACAAAGTATTACAGTGATATTGAGATCATTGAAATGCATCATGATCAAAAGCTCGATGCACCATCTGGAACAGCGATTAAAACAGCTGAAACAATTGCCTCTGAACGAACTGAGCGTAAGCAAGGACATCAGGATGAGAAAGAACTGATTGGCGGCGCAAGGGGTGCTGATTATCAGGGAATGAAAATTCACAGTATCCGCTTACCTGGGCTCGTCGCTCATCAACAGGTGATCTTTGGCGGTACTGGTGAGACACTGACGATTCGTCATGATTCCTTTCATCGTAGTTCGTTTATGACAGGTGTTGGCCATTCAATTGAAACAGTGATGAAGCTGGATACACTGGTTTATGGGCTCGAAAATATATTGGATTAGGGGATTATTATTAATGAGAAAACTTAAAATTGGTATTGTTTGTTACCCAACAGTAGGCGGATCAGGAATTGTTGCAACAGAGCTCGGAATTCAAATGGCTCGTCGTGGTCACGAAATCCATTTCTTTTCTTCAAGTACACCGTTTCGATTAAGTAAACGGTGTTCAAACGTATTTTTCCATCAGGCTGATGCGAATCAATATGCAGTTTTCCAGTACCCACCGTATTCGCTATCACTGGCCAGTAAGATTGCTGAAGTTTCTCGGCGCGAGAAGTTAGACATCATTCATGCACATTATGCCATTCCACATGCTGTATGTGCGATTCTAGCCAAGCAAATGGTATCAGATGAGCTGAAAGTGATGACGACGCTTCACGGAACCGATATAACGACACTTGGTTACGACGCTTCGCTCCATGACGTGATTAAGTTCGGGATTGAGAAATCAGATGTTGTGACAGCGGTGTCAGATTCTCTGATACAGGAAACATACGAGTTAATTGATCCTGACAAGGAAATCGTTCGTGTTCATAATTTTATCGAAGAATCTTTTTGCAGAGTCCCGACGAATTTGAAATCTGAACTGGGGATTCCTTTGGAGAATAAGGTTGTCTTGCATATCTCCAATTTCCGCCCAGTCAAACGCGTTGATCAGATTGTCCGAACATTCGCTAAAACACTTGAACAGGTCAGAGCAACGTTACTACTCGTTGGTGATGGACCTGAATCATCGAGTATTTATCACTTAGTGAAGGACCTTGGTATTGAGGATTCTGTGATATTTTTAGGTAATCAAGAGAGCTTACAAGAAATATTTTCAGTCGCTGATGTATTTTTGTTATTGTCTGATAAGGAAAGTTTTGGGCTTGTGCTATTGGAAGCGATGGCTTGTGGTGTGCCATGTATTGGCACGAGTATTGGCGGTATTCCAGAAGTGATTGAAGATGGCGAAAATGGTTTCTTAGTACCGCCGGAAGATATTAATACTACTAAGGAGCGGCTAGTGAAGTTGCTCACGGATGATGCACTCCATTTGCATATGTCAGAGAAATCACTTGATACAGCGCGTAACCGATTTGGTGCCGAAAAGATTCTCGGAGAATACGAAAACCTTTATTATAATCTACTTGATAAGGTGGAAATCGTTTGAAGCAAGAATTTATCAAAGCCTTGCCAATATTAAAAAAATTAGAGGCAGCAGGGTATGAAGCTTACTTTGTCGGTGGTGCAGTAAGGGACCAGTATCTCTCGCGCCCTGTGAATGATGTCGATATTGCCACTTCTGCAACGCCTGCGGAAGTCAAGGTGATTTTCAGGAAAACGATTGATGTTGGGATTGAGCATGGTACCGTTGTCGTTCTTTTTGAGGACAATCATTATGAAGTAACTACGTTTCGTAGTGAAAGTGAGTACGTTGATTTCCGGCACCCTAGTAAGGTGTCGTTTATTCGCAATTTACGTGAGGACATGGCGAGAAGAGACTTTACTATCAATGCGCTGGCAATGGATTCGGACGGGAAGATCTATGACTATTTTTCAGGTCAAGCTGACCTTGAGAACAGATGTATCCGTGCTGTCAATGATCCGATCGAACGTTTCAACGAGGATGCGCTAAGAATGCTCAGAGCGATCCGGTTTGAGGGGCAACTTGGCTTTGACATTGAAGAAGCAACGAAAGCCGCGATTGCTAGCTGTGTCGACAATATTCGCCATGTTTCTCAGGAGCGAATTACCACAGAAATTGAGAAAATATTAGTAAGCTCCTGCACGGAGAAAGCACTCGAAGCAATTGTTGCGACGAAACTCCATCTGTATTTAGCCGGGCTGACGGGTCTTAGCTCTGTTTCCTTCGGGGATACTGTGTCACTTGCGGAGAGATGGAGTGTGTTATTGCTTCATCTAGAAGCAGAACCTGTGTCATTTTTGCAGGAATGGCGTTGTTCTAATGAACTGACTAGGACTGTTCAGTCAATTATGCGAACAGTTGGTGCGGTTGAAGGTTTTGGTTGGAGTGACCACCGGTTATTTGAGGCAGGGATCACGACTGCGAAGAGCGCGGAAAAAGTGATGCTTGCACGGGGCACAAGTGTAGGCAGTTATCCAGTCGATAAAGCATTTCAGGCATTACCAATTAAAGAAGCAAGCGCGCTTGCTGTCAGTGGTCGTGATTTAATCAAATGGAGTGCTATCGCGGCAGGTCCGTGGATTGGTGAAGCGCTGACACTAGCGATCCAAGCGATACTTGCGAGACAATTAGAGAACGAGAAGGAGCAGATTAAAGCATGGCTCATTCAAAACAAGTTGATTCAAGTGAAATAATACATATGCTAGAGGCGGCAGGGCAGGGCTATTTATCTGGGCAAACGCTAGCGGAAGCACTTGGCGTGTCACGCACTGCGATTTGGAAACAAGTGCAGGGCCTGAAAAGTGAGGGGTATGAGATTGTTAGCGTGACCAATCGGGGGTATAAACTGATGAGAAAAGCAGATCCACTCTCAGTAGAGGCGATTCGGGAAGGACTTGAAACAGAGGCACTAGGGTGCGCGCTGTTTTACTTTGACTCAGTCGATTCAACGCAGGCTATTGCAAAAGAAAAAGCACCTATATCTCCTCATGGAACAGTTGTTGTTGCCAACAAACAAACGAATGGAAAAGGTCGTTTAGGACGTTCTTGGCATTCACCACATGGACTTGGTGTTTATATGAGCTTAATTGTCAAACCGAACATCTCTCCGGCACAGTCACCGCAGCTCACTCTATTAACAGCGATTGCAGTGGTCGATACGCTTGCGAAGTTTGGGGTGGACGCGGGTATCAAGTGGCCAAATGATTGTTTAGTTGCAGGTAAGAAGATTTCGGGTGTTTTGACTGAGATGGCCGCTGATGCTGATCAGATTCAGCATGTGATCATTGGTGTGGGACTGAATGTCAACCATAGTGCACATGATTTTACAGCAGAGATTACGCCCATTGTTACCTCTATGAAAATGAGTCTTGGGCTAGAAAATGCGACAATGATCCCTCGGAGCGAGGTCATCCAAGTTTTCCTATTGGAATGGGAGAAACTATTTGCACTTTATCTAAGAGAGGGCTTCGCACCGATTAAGGAAAAATGGGAATTACGATCAAATATTGTTGGAAGAAATATCAAGGTGACGATGATGAAAAGAGAATTGTATGGTGTTGCTATTGGCGTAACGGAAGCAGGTGCACTACTCGTGAAAGACAGTCAGGAGAGGGTTGAAGCTGTTTTTTCCGGTGATATCCAGTTTCTGTGATTTAATTTTTTGTGACAAACAAAATCATTTTCATGTATAATCATTTTCGTGGGCAAACCTTATGATTGTTCTTGTCATTTAGGCATTAATTGGCAAGATGATTTCTAGCATTTTTTTACGAAGTCAATTCTAATTAGATTAAATGATTGAATCGATATAAGTTTAGAATGAAATAGAGAATCAACATAACAGGAGGAAGATGATGAAATCTGTAACAGATTTTAAAAAAATGAAGCAAGGGGAAGAGAAAATCACAATGATTACTGCCTATGATTTTCCTTCTGGAAAACTTGTTCAGGCAGCGGATACCGATATTATTCTTGTAGGTGATTCACTGGGGATGGTTGTGTTAGGGTACGACTCGACGATTCCAGTCACCGTTGCTGATATGGTTCACCATGCCAAAGCTGTGAGACGGGGTGCACCTGACACATTTATTGTCGTCGACATGCCTTTTGCCAGCTACCATTTTTCTGATGATAAAACCCTACAACATGCAGTAGAAATCATCCAGGAAACGGGCGCGAATGCAGTCAAACTCGAAGGGGATTATCCAGAGAAAATTTCATTGCTCGTGAACGCAGGGATTCCGGTAGTTACCCATCTCGGACTTACACCACAATCTGTTGCTGTCTTAGGTGGCTATAAAGTGCAAGGGAAATCAGAAGCGGCAGCGAAACTGCTGATTCAGTCAGCTGAACGCGCCGAATCTGCTGGTGCCTTCATGGTTGTACTTGAGTGCATTCCTGATAACTTAGCTAGCTGGGTAACAGAAGGGCTAACGATACCGACAATTGGCATAGGAGCCGGGAAAGCTACTGATGGTCAAGTACTTGTTTATCATGATCTACTGCAATACGGTGTGGACCGACTTGCAAAGTTTGTTAAGCCTGTAGCCGATTTAAATGAGATCATCATTCCGGCCTTACGAACGTTTAATGAGGAAGTCAAAGCAGAAGAATTTCCGAATGAAGCGTACACATTTCAGACAAATAAAGAACAGCTAGCTTTTCTATATGGAGGAAAAATGAATGATTGTTAATACAATAAGTGAAATGAGAGAATACGTTAAAATTGAAAGAGCGAAAGGGAAACGAATTGGTTTTGTTCCAACAATGGGCTTTCTCCATGAAGGACATGCAGCGCTTTTGAAACAGGCTTGGAGAGAAAATGATATTGTCATTCTGAGCATTTTTGTCAACCCAACGCAGTTTGGGCCAGATGAAGATTACAAAGTGTATCCGCGTGATCTTGCGCGTGATCAAGCCATTGCCAATGAAAATAGTGTCGATTATATCTTTACGCCCAGTGTAGAAGAAATGTATGAGACAATGAATCCGTTTGTTTCAGTTGTGGTGCAGGACCGAGTCGATATTCTCTGCGGCAAATCACGTCCAGGTCATTTTGATGGTGTCGCAACGATTGTGACGAAGTTATTGAACATTGTTCAGCCTGATCGCGCTTATTTTGGTACGAAGGATGCGCAACAAGTTGTGATTGTCAAGGAATTGGTTAGTCATTTCAAATTTGCTACTGAAATTGTTGCAGTTGACTTGGTACGTGAAGCAGATCGTCTTGCAATTAGTTCACGTAACACTTACCTTACTGAGGAACAAAGACAAGATGCCACTGCGCTGTATAAGACACTGAATCATATTCGTTATTTACTGCATAAAGATATTTTGCTGCAGGATGCGATAGCAGAGGGGAAAACCTATTTCGCAGAATTAGCTAACTACGGGAAATTGGAATACTTAGAGGCGTATACTTACCCAGACTTATTACCAATTACAGAAGGGTCCAAGCAAATCATTATCGCGATTGCTGCAAAGTTTGATAAGATTCGTCTAATTGATAATATTGTTGTAGATATTTAATCCTGATGATGGGTAGCGGTTTAAATTGTTAAAAGGAGTTTGGTGATGATGTTAAGAACAATGATGACAGCCAAGTTGCACCGGGCAATTGTTACTGAGGCAAACTTAAATTACATGGGTAGTATTACAATTGATGAAGCATTACTGGATGCTGTTGGCCTTTTAGCGAATGAACAAGTGCAGGTTGTGAACAATAACAATGGTGCTAGATTTGAGACCTATATTATTCCTGGTAAAAGGGGTAGCAAAACGATTTGTCTCAATGGTTCAGCAGCAAGGCTTGTTCAGCCCGGTGATGCTGTCATTATTATGGCGTACGGTCAGTTTGAAACAGCAGAAGCTATTCACCATGTTCCAAAAGTGGCGATTTTAAATCCTGACAATACGATTCGGGAATTGATTGGCACAGAACAGGAATCAACAACGTTGATGTAATACGATAGATTGACCATTTGCATTAGTTCGGAGGATGTCCTCTCGAACTAATGTTTTTACATATTGCTTGTTTCTATAATTAGGAGTGGTTTTGTGACCATGGTGTGTCTGAGGTGGACTAGTGCTATATTATTTTCAACGGACGAATCAGCAGTTGTGGAGGAAATTAGCTATAAGTATGACCCGTTGGGTCGAAGGATTGAGAAGACGAATAGCAAGGGGACTAAGCATTTCGTTTGGGATGGTAATGTAATTGTTCATGAGTATGCCACGCAGGTTGAAAAAGAAGAGCAAGAAGACCTTGTGACGTGGGTATTCGATGATGGATTAGTTCCGTTGTAAAAGATTACTAGTAAAGATTCCTACAGCATCGTGAGCGATTACCTAGGCACTCCCGTAGAGGCTTATAACAGCAAAGGAAAGCTAGTCTGGTCATGCGAACTTGATATTTATGGCAGGGTGAAAGATTTTACTGAGATAAAAAATATAGGTGGCTATGCTTGCGAAGAAGAGTACTCAGTAGATTTTATCCCTCATAGGTACCAAGGACAACGGCATGATTTAGTTTCGGAATTATATTATAACCGCTTTCGATATTACGACCCAAGTACAGGCATGTACACTCAGCAAGATCCTATCGGTTTGGCAGGTGGAAATCCTACACTGTATGCGTATGTAAACGATCCGAATGGTCTTGTTGATATATTTGGATTAAAGGGATCGCTAGCAAAACCTGGTGAGGATTTGTTTGTAGGTACGTATTCACAATCGTATAGTGCAAATGTTGCTTCTGGATTAAATGAAACTCACACTGCACACCATGTAGTGCAAAATGCATTAAATGGTAAAGATGGAATACCAACATCTAGAGGGATTACCATCAACATTAGCAGGGAATTACATGAAAAAACAAGGACTTTCAGGAAACCAGTAGATAAAACAATTGGAAGTCTTAGAGATCATTTAGCAGCAGATGTAAAGGATTAGAGAAAGATACTTACAGACGCAGGATATGATAGAACAGTTGTAAACCGCCAAATGAAAGAATTAATAAGGCAAAACAAGGCGACAGGACGTTTTTGTAAAAAGTAAAAAGGAGGATTTTTAATGAATAAAAGTGATAAAGAAAAACATTTTTTAAATTTTCTTAGGGAAAATCAACCGATGCCTTCGGATGATCTACTGACTGAGGAATTGATAAAAACTTATGATGAGGCTAGATTGTTTTTTCACGAAAATCCAAATAAAGAATGTATACCGTTGTTTTTAAATTCATTTGGCTATATAGATGGATTTGGTGTATATCAGTTGATAGAGCATGTAATTGCGCAATATGCAATGGAGGATGTTTTAGATGATTTAAAAAAGTCTCTTTCTAGTGAATACCCAAGTGTTCGCTACTGGTCTGCACATGTAGCATCAAGATTTCCGTCAGAAAAGTTGTTACCAAGTCTTTCGAAACTACTACAGGAAGATGATATAGATATCAAAACATTTGGCTTGATTGCCATTGGGCAAATAAAATCACCTGAAATTAATGACATAATTAATGAGTTTTTAAGAAATGAGATTGATCAAGAATTAATTGCAATGGCAATGGACATACAGTCAAGGGCAGTTTAGAGAAATGTAAATTGTTGCAGTAATTAGTACGATCGAATTAGAGAATCATAGGGCAGTCAATTGATTGCTCTTTTTTCTTGCTCTCTTTGTGTCTATATATGCAAGTGATTGAAAGCACCGTATGGTAATTGTCAACGTAAACAAGGGTAAATCAATGTGGAAATGTCATTAACGTAGCTGTAGATACATAGAGCTTCTTTATAAAAGGGTTTAAGAGTTGACAAGACGCAATCCAAGACCCTGTAAGTCCTTCAAAAACACACATTTTTGAAGTTGCCCCACGGCGAGGGATGGTTTTATTTTAAAGTTGTTTTTAATGTAACTGAGGAATAGGTAAGCAGTTTTACAAGTTAGTGTATCAAATAATTTTTCTTGAAAGAATATCTAGTGAGTGTTATGATTAAAATATAAAAAGGAGCAGAGGTTGCAACTCTACTCCCGTGGCAGTACTGCGGTACAGCAGTCGGCTCGCCAGTATAGGTTAGAAAATTGTAGGTCGCATCTTTTTCAAGGGGAGCGACCTGTTTTTTGTGTCTCATGTCAATGTACCCAAGCAACGCAATTATAAATGTTCCAAAAAGGATCATTAAAGAAACGCCTTCGAAAGCAGACATTGCAACACCCCCTCTCGGGGCAAACCACTACTGGACCGTGTTACTGCTATTCAAAAGTATAGTGTAGCCTTGTATGATTGTCCATTATATTTTACTAGATATATTATCTACCGTGAATATTGAGCGAGTTTTTCGAGTTTACCTTTCCGAAATATGAATAAGTAGTTGAATGAGCTGATGTAACAAATGACAGCCCTGATCAGAAGATTTGTATCGCGAGGATAGGAAATTAGATCAGCCATTTCATCGGAAGAAGCCTTGACAGATTTCCTTTCCAAACAATGAGCGAGCCGAAGGCAAGAGCGTAACGGTTTGGAAGTGGAAAGATGGCAAGGGGAGCGAAGCGACAAACCAGCGCTTACTAATAGCACTAGTAGCACTAATAGCACTAATAGCACTAATAGCACTGTAACATAGAGTAGAAAATAGTGCGCTAAGCACGATAAGATGGGATTTACACCATGTTTTAGAGAGCCAAAAACCAGAATGAAAAGAGGCGTAAAATTGAATAAAACTTATGTGAATAAAACGGCAAAAATTACATGGAGAAGAAACAATAAACACGCAATAATAACCAAATAAATATGGAAAGACATATGGATAATTATTACAATCAGTAAGTAAGCTGGTCACCATCAGAGGATGGTACAGAATGAAAGTAGCAGGATATATCAGAGCTTCATCAAACAAGGAGAAACAAAAAGAATCACCAGAAAACCAAAAGGAAATCATTCAGAACTTTATCAAAGAGAATGAATATGACCTACACAGCCATTATATAGACGTACAAACAGGTACAACAGATAGGCGAGATGGTTTAAAGCAAATGATAGAAGATGCCGAAAACAAGCAATTTGACGTAATAGTGGCAAAGGAACTCAGTCGACTGGGACGAAATGTAGAATTGTTGTACAAATTGATCAGAATGACCATAAATCAAGGAATTCGAGTCATTACACTAGATGGCAAGGTCGATACAAATGACCCAGCAAAACAAGCAATGTTTGGCTTATATGCATGGATATACGAAAGTGAAAGCCAAAGAATAGGTGACAGGATAAAATCAGTTTTTCATGTGAAGCAAAAGCAAGGGTTATATTTAGGCAGTAGACCACCGTATGGCTATCAACTCGTGAATAGAAAGCTAGTGATTAAGGAGGACGAGGCAAGCATAGTAGCAGACATTTTCAACAAGTATCTGAGCGGTATGAATCGTTGTACAATAGCACGGTATTTAAATGAAAAAGGAATAGCAACCCACTACCAAGGTTCAAGCAAAGTGAAAACATATTGGAGTCAAAATGTTGTAAGGGGCATGTTAGAAAATCCAAGCTACGTTGGTGACATGGTACAGAATAAACGAACATCAATCAGCGTTACAATGAAAAAGTTCAAGGTGAATGAAAAGAAAGACTGGATAGTCGTACCAAATGTACATGAGCCAATTGTGACAAGAGAAGTGTACGAGCATGTGAACAAAATCCTAGAATCAGAAGTCAAGAAAGGACGAGGGAAGCTAAAGGCAACAACCCATCTATTCACAAACTATGTCTATTGTGCAGATTGTGGGAAGTCCATGTGGCACCATCAAAGAGGCGGAAGAAGGGCGAGGTACATATGCGGAAGCTATGGAAAACACGGTAATATAGCCTGTACGATACACAGCATCTTAGAGGATAAATTGAGTGAAATGGTACTCGAAGATATGAGAACGAGGAGCCAGCAACTTGATAGTTCATCATACGAGGCAGAACTCGAAAAGAAGACAGCAACAGCACGAAAAAAGACACTAGCAAGATTAAAGTGGTTAGAGTCACAAATACAGAAACAAATGATTTTAAAGCAAAATGCGCTGGAAAAATTCATATGTGATGCGATAAGCAAGGAAGCATATGACAGTTTCATAGAAAAATTGCAAGAAAAAATCAACCAACTGGAGCAAGAGAAAGCCGAATTAACGAAAAATAAACAGCCAGCATCAGAAATAGACAGGAAGAACTTGAAGAAGAAGCTGGATGGATTTCTAAAGCTGAACGAATTAACGAGAGAGATGTTAAGTTGGTTTGTAGAAAGAATAGAAATCACAGAAACCAAAGAAGTCAGAGTGAAGTATAAGTATAAAGAGTTAGAAGGCATTTTCACCACCTAGTCAAGTTACTATTAACTAATAATGGTGATTTGACTAGCTGAGAAGTCAGTGAAAATAGAATAAGTTAGCCTGAAAGCCTGTGATAATAGGCGTTTGGAGGTAATGTCAAAAGTCCGGTACGTGGATGTTGACTAGTGCCTAGATGTGATTTTTTTTTAAATCGTTTTCCTGAAATGATGAGGATGTAGCAGGTCCAACGATTCGTTTAAAAATGATTCCCATGTACGCAACAAAAGGATTTATTTGAAAAAAATGCAAAAGCAATCATTTTTTCATTGCTTGTTTGATAAAACAACTGTAATCTGGATAAAAGGTGTTTGATAAAATTGTACCGGTTTTCATTTGAATCAATGGTTGATACAGATGGAATTTGATTTAGGAGGTTACCTATTGTGAAGAGGAAACGAATGATCACCATAGCGTTTCTTGTACTACTCGTGGTGCTATTGTTCTATATTATCCTGTATACGGTTGCTGATAAACCTCGGCGAGAGGCTTATGACCAAGCAAAGTCAGTGGCGGAAAAAGAAGTTGGTATGCAGGAATATACTGATTTTTACATGTATCAAGGAAATGAGCATTGGGATGTCATTACTGGCGTCGATAAAAAGGGAAAAGAAGTCGGCGTTTGGATTCCAGATGGGAAAGACAAGCCGGTAACAATCGCATTATCAGAAGGTATTTCTGAAGAGAAAGCCATTGCTTACGTGAAGCAACAGGAATCAGTTGAAGAAATTATGTCGGCGAAGCTCGGCATGGAGAAAAATAAGCCATTGTGGGAAGTGACTTATTTGGATAAAGAGAATAATTTAGGGTATTACTACATTGATTTTTACGGGAAAGAAGTCTTCAAAAAGATCGGTCATTAACCTGATTAGGAGAAATAAATATGGATATCACGCAGCGTGTATCTGCAATAACACCCTCATCAACACTGATGATTACGGCGAAAGCAAACGAACTGAGGGCTGCTGGCATTGATGTCATAGGCCTTGGTGCTGGTGAGCCAGATTTTAATACACCGGAGCATATTATAGAGGCAGCCTATTTATCCATGAAGCAAGGCTTAACGAAATATACACCTTCCGGCGGTGTCGCTGGACTGAAAGATGCGATTATCGCTAAGTTAAGGCGAGATCAGCAACTTGATTACCTGCGGTCAGAAATCCTCGTTGGCGTTGGAGCAAAGCAGGTATTAGCGATGATATTTCAAGCTTTGCTGAATGAGGGTGATGAGGTTGTGATTCCAGCGCCTTACTGGGTTAGTTATCCGGAGCAGGTGAAACTCGCTGGTGGTACGCCTGTAATCGCCCAAACGACGATGGTGGATCAATACAAAATCACACCAGAATTACTTCAGGAAGCTGTGACGTCTCGCACGAAAGCAGTCATCATCAATTCACCTAACAATCCAACAGGCATGGTCTATAGCGAGGCGGAGTTACTGGCAATCGGAAAAGTTTGTTTGCAACATCAGATCATCATCATCTCGGATGAGATTTATGAGAAACTGATTTATGGGTCAACAAAATTTGTTTCAATTGCTCAGCTATCAGATGAATTGAAGGCGCTTACAATTGTTGTCAATGGCTTATCTAAGTCGCATGCAATGACAGGTTGGCGGATTGGCTATGCAGCCGGAAACCAGCAACTGATTGGGGCAATGGAGACGATTGCCAGCCATACGACGTCAAACCCAAATACGAATGCCCAGTATGGTGCAATTGCGGCCTATAATAGTTCACAGGAGTCTGTCCTGCAGATGCAACAAGCATTCTCCGAAAGACGCAAGACTGCTTATCAGCAGTTATCTGAACTCTCATTCTGCACTTGTGAGAAACCAGCTGGTGCTTTTTACTTCTGGGTTGACTGTACAGCATTACTTGAAAAGTGTGGCTATGATGATGCAGATCAATTTGCCAATGAATTATTAGCAGAAAAATATGTTGCGGTTGTGCCTGGTAGTGGTTTTGGTGCACCCAATCATATTCGTATTTCCTATGCAACTGGTCTTGATGCGCTAACCGAAGGTATTACACGGATAAGTGGGTTTATAAAGGAAAAGGTTGCAGCGATTCGTTAATGTTTTGAAAAAGGATGAAAATGCTAGGTGTTGTTTGAATGATACGATATTGCATTGTTTGAAATGGGGGACTTCTTGACCGGGAGGTTACCCCTTTTTTTCGTTGCGTAAATTATTCTGCTTGGCAAGAGCGCGCGTCTGCCGTTTAGATTGTGATATACCGTCAGCGGGTTATAGGTGGTGCAGTCATGTCCGATCATATCATCTGGTGCTGCCTAATTTTGATCAAAACGCTAGCTTTGGGTGATGCTTAGACACATGAATCAGAAAATTTCTAAGCAAATGTAGCTATTTCGCTCATAATAAGGTATTATTTTTAAAAAACAGTTTTGTGATAAACTGAGTTTAGCTAGCCACTATTTGGAGGTGCACTGATGAAAAAGATTGATTTACGAGATATTTTCACGGAGAGAAGTGTTGATTTAGGCGAAGAGGTGTTTCTTCATGGTTGGATCCGCAATCATCGTAAACAGAAAGCCATTGCGTTTATTGATTTTTTTGATGGAACTGTATTTGATAGCATCCAAGTGACATATGATGACAATTTGTCGTCATTTGAAGACATTAACGGTTACCGTGTAGGTGCCTCTATTTCTGTCGTTGGTAAATTGATACTTTCTGATTACAACAACCAATTGGAAATAGTTGCCACTGAAATTCATTTGATTGGTGCTTCACCGGATAATTATCCACTGCAACCGAAGAAGCATTCACTTGAATTCTTGCGTGAAATTGCTTATCTAAGACCCCGATCAAAATTATTTCAAGCGATTTTCCGCCTGCGAAGTGTAGCAGCAATGGCGATTCACGAGTATTTTCAGGAGCGCGATTATATTTATCTCAATGCACCAGCACTGACTACGAATGATGGCGAAGGCGCTGGTGAATCATTTACTGTTACATCCCTTGATGTAGCCGGTAGCGGTGAGCGTGATTTTGCAAATGACTTTTTTGGCAAACAGGCATCACTTGCGGTAACTGGGCAGCTAGAAGGCGAAGCATTTGCGATGGCGTTTAAGAAAATATACACGTTTGCGCCTATTTTTAGAGCAGAGAACTCAAACACAAAGACCCATTTGGCAGAGTTTTGGATGATGGAACCTGAGATTGCCTTCTGTGATTTAAATGAACTGATGGATATTCAAGAAGAATTTCTGAAATTTGTTGTTACAAGAGTGTGCGAAAAATGTGAAAAAGAATTGGCATTTCTAAGTACATATAATAAAGTGGACTTACTCGGCAAGCACAAGCATCTGGTGGCTTCACAACTTGCCAGAATCACGCATAAAGAAGCTGTCGATATTTTACTTAGTGCAAAAGCAAAGTTTGAGTTTGCACCAAGTTATGGTGGGGATTTAGCGACAGAGCACGAGAAATATCTAACTGAAAAACATTTTGGTTCAGCTGTATTTGTTTATGACTGGCCAAAGGATATTAAAGCATTTTACATGAAGTTAAACGATGATAATGAAACAGTAGCAGCAGTCGATGTGCTTGTGCCAGGTTCTGGGGAACTGATGGGTGGTAGCCAGAGGGAAGCAAGGTATGATCAATTGCTAGCTAGAATGGAACAAATGAATGTGCCGGCGGAGGAGCTTGATTGGTACTTAAACCTACGTCAATTCGGTAGCTGTGATCATGCTGGATTTGGTATTGGCTTTGAACGCTTGCTGATGTTCTTAACGGGTATGGAAAACATCAGAGATGTGTCGCCATTCCCAAGAACACCAATGAATTGTGAATTCTAGAACTGATGTCTAATCTGACAGTCGATACGAAAAACCATGTGCAGCTAATGGTAGTGCCATGGTTTTTTCTATTGCAGATGGTAGCGCATTTTAGAAGATTTCGCGCTTCCTTCACTTCCTTTTCGTAGCACAAAATTAAATTGGGGAAAATGTAGGAAGTGACTATTTTCTGTTAGTAGTCATGATATACTATTTTATGAGGTGTTTAGTTATGAAGAAACTGACAAATTGGATGCAGCAAGCACAACTGGTGTTGCCAAGTTATTTGTTAGATCACTATAAAGAAATCGGGCTGAATGATCAGAGCTTTATGTTACTGATTCATCTGATCCATTTCAATCAATCTGGTAACCTATTTCCGACGCCAGCAGAATTTTCTACGAAAATGTCATTATCTGAACAAGCGTGTAAAGATATTCTTTTTGAATTAATCAAAGTCGGTTGTATCCGAATTGTCCCGTTTGATTCGGATGAGGGGATTCATCATGAACAGTACGATATTACCCCACTCTACGATAAAATTGCGCACGTATTTGCATTGCATTTGCAGAATAGGGCGCAGGTGCAACAGCCAGTGGAAGAAAACCTCTATCCTATTTTTGAGCAAGAGTTTGGCAGACCGCTATCTCCATTTGAAGCAGAAACGCTCTCTCAATGGATAGATTTAGACAAAATTGATCCTGCTTTAATTAAACTTGCACTGAAAGAAGCGGTTATCTCATCTGCATTTAACTTCCGCTATATCGAACGGATTCTCTATGACTGGAAGCAGCGTGGTATCCGAACAGTCGAACAGGCGAGGGCGCATAGCGAGAAATTTCGTAGCTACAAGAAATCACCGCAACAGCCTGTACAAGAAGCGCCTGTCAAAAGCATGAGATTATATAACTGGCTCGAAGAGTAACGAAAGCATCAAAACCGCTAACGAAAGGAGTTTGAGATGCAGTCAAAAAAACAAATCGCTGAAACATTAGCCGTCATCGGAGAAATGTTCCCTGATGCGCACTGTGAATTAGACCATCGTAATCACTTAGAACTGGTGAGTGCAGTTGTCCTTTCTGCCCAATGTCCAGATGTATTGG
>JAVBKF010000196.1:0-15637 GCA_031554215.1 Caryophanales bacterium | reverse complement strand
CTGCCCTGATATCAGTCCAGTCTGCTGGTGCAATTGTTACTTTTGCTGTCGCTACTGCACCGTTACTTGTTGCCGATACTTTATTCGCTTCTAGTAGTTTATCTTCTGTTGTTAGTAGTTTTGCGCCTGTTTCATCTACTATTACGTTTTCTGCGTAAACGCTGTTCTTTCCGTCTGGTGAAATTACAGTACCATCTTTTACCACTGTAATTTTTACTTTCTTTTCTACGTAATCATTCGTTGGACTGGTTCCAACCGAATAGGTTACTTCGTAGATGCCTTCTTTTCCTGCTTTGATATCCGTCCAATCTGCTGGTGCAATTGTTACTTTCGCTGTCGCTACTTCACCATTGCTTGTTGCCGATACTTTATTAGCAGCACTTAATAGGTCGTGACTTGTTAGTAATTTTGCTGCAGTTTCATTAACGATAACGTTTTCTGCATAGACACTGTTCTTCCCATCCGGTGATACACTTGTGCCATCTTTAACGACTGTAATTTTCACTTTCTTCTCTGCGTAATTCTCATTCGGACTCGTACCGATTGAGTATGTTACTTCATAGATGCCTACTTTTCCCGATTTGATGTTACTCCAATCTACATCTGCGATAGTTACATCTGCTGACGCAGCTACACCATTACTTGTTGCTGTCGCTTTGTTAGCAGCAGCTAGTAGTTCTTTGGTTATTAATAGCTTTGCATTTGTTTCATCAACAATCACATTTTCTGCATAAACAGAGTTTGTCAAATCTGGTGAAATAACGCTCCCCGCCTTAACAACATTGACTTTAATCGTGTGGCTTCCACCAATCTCTGTTGTCAGCGTCACATCATAAACACCCACATTATTTGTATCTAGCGACACTCTACTACCAACGGATACCGCGAGGTCACTACCATCTGATACTTTATTGGCATATGCCTTAGAATTCGCGATGATTTGTTCATCTGTTAACACAGTTCCTTGCTCAACTGTAAAACCTTTACCATAAATGTATACATCACCATCGATATCTACAGTTGTATCTGGACCCTTGATGAATATAGTCGCTGTTTTCTCAACCAGATTCGGGGTAGGAGTAGCCTTATCTTGTGCCTGATACTTGACTTTGTGTAACCCAGACTTTCCAGTTAAATTGATTGTCGTTTCATCAGTTACTGGTGTCCCATCAACCTCTGTAATCGTAATTGACGGCGTAATGTTCCCATCTTCCAAATCGAAACCAATCACGTCTTTTTTTAGTTCTGTCGCCGTGACTGAATCCGTTAACTCAAACACTTTATTCGCTGCTGTAATATAAGGTAAACTTCCTGGTCCGCCTACCGTCAGTGGTGCAGCATCTTTAACAAAAACATTGACAGTAATTGATGTAGTATGAGGAATCGTATCACCGTCTGACACTGTATACTTTACTTCATAAATCCCAGGTTTCCCTTTGATCAATCCGGCTGCGTCAGTTGTAGCTACACCATTAACTGATTCTATCTTTACCGAAGATGAAATATCACCATCCGTATGATCAGCAGCAGTCACATCTTTTAATAACCCAAACGCATCTGTTCCGTTCGTTACTACATCTGACTTCTCATACACCTTATTTGGTGCGACAAGCACTGGCGCATCCAGACGATCTGGTATCCCGTTGTCATCCGCATCCACTTCATACCTTAGGATAATCGTCTCCTCAGTAGTAGTACTATCAACACTATCAATATGTGGTAAATTGCTTATCCCAGCTGCTTCTGGTTCTTCATAAAAAATCCCATCATACTCATAGCCAGTATAAACATAGCCGTCAATATCAGGAACCTCTTTTACAGTATAGGAATCTTTTATAAAACCACTATCCGAAGTATCTGGTTTAATCGTCGTCCCATCCTTATCTTGATACTTCAGATTTACTTTATATCCTTGCGCAAACCGTATATCATCAACTAAGTTCCCGTTGGCCGCTGTCGCTGTATCAACAGCCTTGAAAGAAAAACGCGTAACGGTTTGCCCTTCTGGCACTTTATAGAGACCATAGTGATAGGTCCAATCATTTAATTTTGGTCCCTGTATAATTGTCGAATTGGTTGCTAAATCAACCTGATCAACAAGCGTACCAGAGGGCGAACCTACTTGCACGCTCATTTTCTCTCGGGATGTGGATACTTCTGGAGCATATGCTACTGACCATGCTAAAAGCTGGCCTGGTACTGTTTGTACATCCTGATATAGCGATCCATCAGTGGATCTCCCATTAATTTCAGCATAGCGAACCCCATCCGCTGCAGATAAATAGCCAGGATCACGAGGACTCATAATCTGGATATCGTTGCGGCTTTCACTAGTACTCCACGCTTCTACCTGACCTTCATCATAATAGTAAGGGTCGAGAAGACTAGAATTACCAACTGTCTCAAAACTACCATTCTTGATTTCCGAAGGTAGAGGGTCTAAGGCAGAGCGACTCTCCTCCTGCTGGACGTCTAAACCTGCATCTCCTGGTGTCCCTTCCCCTTCTATCGCTTCAGAATCCTCATTACTATTTTCCTCTGCATTCAATTCAACATCTTCATTTTCATTTTCAACTTCACCATCTATTTGATTGTCATCTGTTACCGTTGTTTCGGGCGTCTCTGAATCATCTATTTGACCGGCAATGATTGCTCCTGTAGCCCACACACTTGAGGAAGTAGTGTTAAATATCAAGATGGCAAGCATTAATAG
Organism: Caryophanales bacterium; assembly: GCA_031554215.1. Classification (GTDB taxonomy): domain Bacteria; phylum Bacillota; class Bacilli; order JARBTR01; family JARBTR01; genus JAVBKE01. The sequence goes on along the minus strand of JAVBKF010000196.1, from coordinate 12,924 downwards.
AACAATCGACCGTTTAATTGTTGCTTTGCGTTTCATTTATTTTTCTCCTTTTTTACCCACTAGTTATCTCAAAAATTTTGAACCCAGAACGATTATTTGGACCCGCAAAAAATGTTTCACAATATTTCAAGAAAAACTATTTTTTTTGTATTCTATAGGCACGTTGGCATCAAACTTTTATGAAATAGTTTTCAAAAATAATTCTCCTACTCTTCTCAAAAACACTGGTTCGCACAAACAAATGGTTTCAAAAGTAGAAAACAAGATTGCTGCTCTATTACAAAGTTTGTACTTCCGTTTGTGCTCTACAAGCCTGTCATCATCATGCAGTTATCAAATAGTTTTTGAGGTCACTCTATCGAATGTAATAAGCAAAATGTTTTGTTAGCCTTTCCCTTAGGAACAAATTAAGATCCATTAATTGTATTGTTCAACGCACAGAAAATTATTTCTATTATAAGGGCAGAATCTGCATGGCAAAGTAGCCACATTTATAAAAAAATATTTAAGTAATTTACTTTTATTATAAATTAAACTTCCGCGTGGGCACACGCGTATCTAGTTAGCAATGAATATCACTAAAATATTCCTAATTTTCAAATAATAGGATAGACTCAGTATCCTATTAACCTGTTAAGTGAAATGTCTCAGGAATAATCTCTATACATCTTTCACTCTATTCGCAGCACAATTCAATTCTCCATTTTTCTGAACCAACTGCTATATTTGTCGACAATTCTCTTATTATATAATACAACAATTAGCTCACATGGTACATCCACTCATTGTCACTAATTTAAGACGTATATTTGAAATCTCGCACGCCAAAAAATGAAAAGCGATACTAAGGCGTTTAAAAATTGATATTGTACTGCCAAAAAGTCTACACGCAAAACCTCAATAATTGTTGAATCGCACGCTATTAAAGCCAAAAAGATGCTAATTAGTCTCAAGTTAATTTGCAACTTTCCTATTAACTCTTCCAAAAAATCAATTTGACTTAGAGCATCCTACTCTCTTTTGATTATATAAGTAATCAAAAAATGGAAAAACAGGTACACACCTATTGCTAGGCGCGCACCTATTCTCACTTATTGATCGCATGTATATACTGATCATTTACTTCAATATGGTTAAGAAAAAGCAATAATCTCTCATACAAATATTCAGACGTCTCCACGTACTTTTCTTCTAGCAAAGCACCAATTTCTTGCACATTTCTTACCCCATCAATTTGCAGAAAGACAAAGCTGGCGTATGCATCAAAAGTAGTGCGCTTATACATTGGAATATTAAACCCAATCCGCCTAATGGACCGCTGAATCCAGTGCTCCTGTTTTATGAGGATTGTGACCAACCCTTGGTCACTCACCTCATAAAGGAGATCCTCGTTCACTTTGAAGATGAGACCTAAGACTTCCTCATTACTTTCCATTATTGTTCTTCACTTTAGAAGTGATGATCGGTAATGTTGTTGCAGTAACCAAGACAATCAATAAAATCCAAGCAATGCCGTTTCCAGCCGCAAAACCAGTTAATTCTTGTAGCTCGATAACGCCAGACACCTGCAGGATAATACCAAGAAGTCCGATAATAGAACCACCTGCTACGAGTCCTGAAGAAAGACTAACACCATTAGCCACTCTTGTTTCTTTTAATTTCTCATCCTTACCCGCAGTCTTTTCAATCAAGACACGAATCAACGCGCCAATTAAAATAATTGTCACAGTCGAAATTGGTAGATAGAAGCCAATTGCTACTGTCATGATCGGTAATTTCAAGAAATAAAGAACTAGCGCCATGAACACACCAGCGAAAATCATTACCCACGGAAGGTTTCCTTGCATGATACCTGATGTGAGTGTTGCCATCAGATTCGCTTGTGGTAATGCGAACTGTGCTTCATCGCCTGTCATTTTCAATTGATCAGCTAGTAAAAGAATCGTACTAACAACTACGATTACGCCAACAATTGCAGCAATAACAAAGTATTTTTGCATTTCTTGTTTGTTTCCACCAACAATATACGTAACTTTTTGTGATTGCATATATCCACCTGCGATACCAATTGCGACAACGATGACTGTACCGAATAATAGTAAGCTTTCGTTGTCTGCTTGTCCCTTCCATCCCATCGAAACGAAAATCAATGTCAGGATAACAAGCGACGCAATTGTCATACCAGAAACTGGTAAGTTAGATGTGCCGATCGTTCCTGTTAAACGCCCAGAAACAATTGTAAACATCAAGATGAGAATCAGTGAAACGATTGAAGCTACAATCGCCATTGTTGCACTTTCAGCGATGAAGAATCCTGTCACGAATGTCAGAATCACGCCACCAAATAAAATGATCATTTGTAATGAGCTTGTAGATCCCTCGCCACCTGATTTTGCTTTCAAGGTTTCTTTGAGAGATGTAACGATAACAGGAATCAACTTGATTGCTCCGATGATACCACCGCAAAGCATCATTCCTGCACCAATGTACTTGATGTATGAATTGGCTATTGCGCCTGCATCCATCGCATTGATTGGCATACTTGGATCATTCCAAACCATTGCACTAGAACTTGCTAGATCAGCAAAGTATCCGATTAATGGCATTACACCAAAGTTTGCTAACACAGAACCCGCAAACATCGCAAGTGAAACTTCCAATCCAACAATAAATCCAATACCTAGTAGTAAAGGGTTTACTTCTGCTTGGATTCTCCACTTGAAATTTTGCTCTCCTACATAGCTAATCACGTTATTAAATAGACCAAAAACTGAGGTTGTTACCATGGTGATGAGACCACCAATACCAAAACCTATACCCATATACTTGAGTGAGTCACCACCAGAATCAGAAGCAACAAGTGTCTCTGAAATGGCCATTGACTCTGGATACATTAAGTTACCATGCTCTTCGACAATTAAATAGTTATGAACAAGTGAAGCAATTCCGATTCCGAGAAGTGCACCGCCACAGCCGACGAGAATACCTTCCATGAAAGTAACATCTCCGCCAATTAGTAGAATCGCTGGTAGAACGAATATCATACCACTAGCAATAGATTCTCCTCCGCTAGCCATCCCTTGAATCAAGTTCTTTCCTAAAATACCCTTGGACTTAGCAAATGCACTGACAAAACCAGCACCTAAGATTGCTCCAGGAATACCCGCTGCGACCGTTAGTCCAGCTTTCATTCCTGAGTATGTTGTTGATGCCGCAAAGACAGTTGCAAGAAGAATACCGATAAGTAAGACTGCAATGTTCCCGCCACTCTTTGACTTATCTGTAACATAGGGCGTATAATCTTTGCCCGATACCCCTCCGTAAGCCCCTTTTGGTAATTTTTTTTCCATTAATTCTACACTTCCTTTCCCTTAATGCTAGACTTATAATATCACGGCAGTAGATAATCAGCAATACGATAAATAATCCCACCAGAGAAAATTCACAGAACGTTCCCTTTTTTTCATTAAATTAAAGGCACCTCTTTCAGATTCAAATCAAAGATATATCCCTGCTCGTTTTAACAAGTTCTTACTATAGTATGGAGAATCAATTTAACCGAGCGTTCTTCGCTTATCGGAAATGCGGCCATTTTTCGTGTGATCTATAAGAAAAAGCGGGCAAGCGCGGCCAATATTGCCGATGCTGTTCACAATAAAGTCTGTTTCCTGATGCACCCTACGACCATTATCACACTTGCAATCTACCGCTTGGTGACGCGCACACATTCTGATGTCCGGCTACCGTATTCGATATACAAACGACCAGTCACAAAAAATATCAATTTAAAGGGGGGCTATTCCTCGATAACGACCTGAGCCACTGCGTAGCGTTCAGAATGCGATATCGACAAATGAACCCCCTTTAATGCTCGAAAATGAACTACTGGCTTCCCTACTTCATCATTGACTACGACAATCTCATGAAAGGGCGCCTCGGCACCAATCCCAGTACCAAGTGCTTTAGAAAAAGCTTCCTTGGCTGCAAACCTGCCAGCAAGCCACTCATTTCGCCGCTTGCCTTCACCAAGCTGATTGAACTGTTCAATTTCCTCTGGTGCTAGAATTTTCTCTACAAATTGTGGCTTTCTCTTTGTAAGTGCCACAATTCTTGTAATGTCAATGATATCGATGCCAATTCCTTTAATCATATTTTCCTCCAAGATGCTATTTTCACAACATATCTAAGATTCTGGTCAACCCAAAAGCCCCTCACAATAGCTAATGTCGTGTCGTTTGCTTCATATCGTTTCTGCACATATCATGATCAGTAAACCGTGAAATCAACAAAGCCATTTCTGCAAAGCGCCCGTAAAATGATGCTATTGGATGTCAATACCAATCTAGGAAAAAAGGCCTGAATCATTGTGACATGAATTCAAGCCCTTTTCAATATTAATGTTATTTATCGCCTCTTGGACGATCGTTATTACGTCTGTCAGCACTACGTCTGTTCTCAGAGAACGAACCGGTTGAACCACTACCAGTAGGGCGTTTGTTCTCTCCGTATCGACGGCCGCCACCACTTCCGCCTTCGCTGCGGTTACGACGATCACCATATGATTTGCGCTCTCCCCCGCGATAGCCACCACCACGGTTGTTGCTGCCACGATTGTTACCACCACGGTTACGATCGCCAGAACCAGATCCAGATCCATTATTGAAACGTTTGTAAGGCAATGGACGCTCTTCTGTGATATTAACTGGCTTCTCTTCTGAATCCTTCACCATTTGCTTCAGGCAAGCTGCGACCACGCGGCTTGCATCAGCACCTTGAAGTAATTCTTCTGCCATTGGAAGATAGTCATTTAGCTCATCTTCTTGTGCAGACGTAAGCAATTTATCTTTCACAGCTTTACGCTGACTTTCAATCGCTGCAGTTGCAGAAGGTGGATTGATACGATCCATCTTCCGGTTCGTTGTCTTTTCGACAATCTCAAGATACGCCATTTCGCGCGGAGAAACGAATGTAATGGCCATTCCTTCCTTACCTGCACGACCTGTACGACCGATACGGTGAACATATGATTCAGGGTCTTGCGGAATATCGAAGTTGTATACATGTGTTACGCCTGAAATATCAAGTCCACGCGCAGCAACATCAGTCGCAACTAAGATTTCTACATTACCTTCTTTAAACTTCTTGAGTACCTGGAGACGCTTCGATTGCGTCAAGTCACCATGAATACCATCTGCATTGTATCCACGAACTGCTAGTGCTTCGATCAGCTCATCAACACGGCGTTTCGTTCTTCCGAATACGATCGCAAGTTCTGGCACATGAATATCAAGTAAACGAGTAAATGCATCAAATTTCTCACGCTCAGGAACACGAACGTAGAATTGTTTGACAAGTGGTACCGTCATCTCTTTCGCTTTCACTTTCACTAGTTGCGGATCATTCATGAAACGGTTGGCGATACGACGAATTGGTTCAGGCATTGTCGCTGAGAACAACAATGTTTGATGCTCATCGGGTACCTGTGCCAAAATCGCCTCAATGTCTTCAATGAAGCCCATGTTAAGCATTTCATCTGCCTCGTCAAGGATAACCGTTTGCACAGTGTGCAGTTTCATTGTCCGGCGATTGATATGGTCAAGTAATCGTCCTGGCGTACCAACAATTATATGTGGCGCTCTTTTCAAAGAACGAATTTGTCTTGAAATATCCTGTCCACCAAATACACTCAACACGCGCACTCTGCGGTCGCTTCCTAGTTTGTATAATTCTTCTGACACCTGTAACGCTAGTTCACGCGTCGGTGCAATGATCAAACCTTGTGTTTCATCCACCTTCGGATCAATCTTCTCGATCATTGGAATTCCAAACGCAGCGGTTTTTCCTGTACCTGTTTGCGCTTGACCAATGACGTCTCCACCTTTTAATGCCATTGGAATTGTTTCTGATTGAATCGGCGTTGCCTCTTCAAATCCCATCTTCTCAATCGATTTAAGTGTTGACTTGCTAATTCCTAACTCACTAAATAATACCATCTAATTTCCCCTTTATGTTTAAAAGTTCCTGGTGCCCCTAGGGCCCTGCTAGCACCGGAACGTCAACTCAGAACAAAAAAATAGCGCCCGCAAAATGGGTGCATTACTTTTTTAAATGAAGTAACGATGCTTTACAAGTATTAATGATAGCACTGATACAACGAATTTGCAACCATGGTGACCCAAGTAAATTCCCATCGTAGCTTTGAAAAACGCCTGACAATAGGCATTCTCTGTAAATTGAAGGACACTCCCCCAAAACTTACCTAAATGAAAAACAGACATAAGCACTTCATATTTTTTTGGACACATACCGTGTGACCCATTTTAGGTTGTTCACTTTTGTAGAAATTGAACAATTTGCTTGAAAAGCACATGACTTTTTGAGCAAAAGCAAATGCAGTGATCTGCTTCATCGATCCACATCATAGTCTTATCCGTTGCCCGCAAAGTTTTGTAGATATATTTTGCACTTTTTACAGGAATCACGCTATCACGCATGCCATGTGCAATGAACGTGGGCACCACGACCTCACTGTACACACTCCGGTGCCTATGGACGAGTTTTTGAAATTCCCTAAGCGCGGAGAAGGTAACGACACCCTTTTTGCGGTTCACGCGCTGATAGACAGTGTTTTCATGGTGCTTGTTACGGGAATAATCTTGCATGAGCGATTTCATTTCAACGAGACGCATGCGCGGTGCAAGATAATGATAAGCAGCACTGAGGAGTACCAACTTTGCAACTGGATACTTCGCGGCAAGGTAACCGCTAATCACCCCGCCCATTGAATAGCCTACAAGATATACCTCTTCACACTCAGCAAGCAATAATTGCAGCGACGCTTCTGCAGCGGCAAGCCATTCACCAAACTTGACGCCATGAAGCTGAATCCCCTTCCCATGACCTGGCAAGGTCGGTGTGACGATTTTCCAATCGGTTTTTTCTTGCAAGAAAGATGAAAGTGGTGCAATCTCAGCTGGGCTTCCAGAAAAGCCATGCAGCATCAAACAGCCTTTCATAATTGTCAATCCTCTCGTAGCTAGACGGTACTGATAGCATTCACTTTATTTCAAATTTTCATTCAACTTTTTTACTGGAATCAATTGGTCCGCGCCTTGCAGTTAAGCAGTTAAATAGGTAATGGCTTCAGCTTGCTTTAGGCTAACTTCTCGATGATTTCTTCAAATCGCATTCCACGCGATGCCTTAAATAAAACAAGGTCATTTGCCTGCACCTGATTTTGCAAAGCTTCAATAAGCGCATTTTTATCGGCAAAATGGCAAATCTGTTCTGTCTTGAAATGAGGCATGGCACCTTCTGCAATATACCAGCCAAGGTCACCGTAGGTATACAGCATGTCGATCTCATTTGGATCTAGAAATGCCCCAATTTCCCGGTGATAATCAATTTCATCGTCACCAAGCTCGAGCATGTCACCAAGGACAGCAATTTTCCGATTGAAATTCTTCAAATCCTGCATCAGCTTAATCGCTGCACGCATTGATGACGGACTCGCATTGTAGGCATCACTGAGAATATACTCACCATGGGCACCTTTAATCAGCTCATTACGCATATTTGTAAGCTTCGCCTGACTGAGACCAATCCTAATTTCTTGCCAGGACATATTAAACTCGCGTGCAACACCAATGGCTGCTAGCGCGTTCAAGATATTATGCTCGCCAAGAATTGGTATAAATAATTCGTGTTCAGAAACGGTGAATGTCATCCCATCAGTCCCAGTAGAAATATCCTCAGGGTAGAAATCATTCTTACTGTTTGCACCAAATGACTGCTTTTGTGACAACGGGGTTAAACGTTCCTCAAGTAGGGGTTCATCGCCATTGTAAAAAAGCACACTATCACCGGTTGCCCCTTCAATGATTTCGCACTTCGCATCAGCAATTGCTTCCCTCGATCCAAGATCAAGTAAATGTGACTCACCGATGTTGGTAATGACCGTAATATGAGGTTGCGCCAATCTAGACAGGAAAGCGATTTCGCCTTTACTGCTCATCCCCATCTCAAGTATCAGTACTTCACAATACTGTGGTGCTGACAAAACAGTTAGCGGTAGCCCGATGTGGTTATTATAATTTCCCTCGGTCTTATGAACGGAAAAGTCTGGCTTAGCACAGCAGCGATCAAGTCTTTGGTTGACGTTTTGCCATTACTGCCAGTAATCCCAATGACAACAGCGGGTAGCGTTGATAGGTACTCCTTAGCCAGTAGTTGCAAAGCAGACAAGGCATCATCAACTAAAATTACCGGTGTGTTCTTTGGTGGATTATCAATATTTCGCTCCCATAAGGAAGCTGCAGCACCAGCAGCAAATGCCTTCGGCACATGCAAATGACCATCGGTGTTCTCCCCCTTTAGTGGGATAAACAAGTTGCCAGCAGTCACTTTTCTCGTATCAATCGACGCACCACAAATCGGTAAATCTTGAAACTGTTCCTCAATATCACCTGAAATGAAGGTAGCAATTTCGCCTAAAGTTTTTTTAATCATGACTCTCTCCCATATTACAAAGTAATCACCGGTCGTTCTGATCAGCCATTAGCACGTATTTCCTCTTGCATCTACACGACGAAAAGTGCTGGCTAACAACGACAGTGACTGACCTTCTTCTACAATACACTCTTTAAAAAGTAAATTTAATCAACTGTTTTTCTTGATGACGCTGGACTCCGAGCGTGATCATTTCTTCAATTAACTGAGGATAATCAAGTCCAGATGCCTTCCAAAGCTGCGGAAACATACTGAACGGTGTAAACCCTGGCATTGTATTGACTTCGTTAATATATAGTTTACCATTAGATCCTAGAAAAAAATCAGCACGGACCAGTCCAGCACAATCGAGTGCCTTAAAGGCACGAATGGCCATCTTCACAAGTTGTTGATAATCACTGTCTGACACTTGTGCAGGGATGACAATTTCCGTGCCACCATCTTCATACTTTGCATGATAATCATAGAAATCTTTCTTAAGTGCTAATTCACCAACGACAGAACAGGTAGGCTCATCATTTCCAAGCACGCCCATTTCAATCTCGCGTCCATCGATACCCTCTTCAACAATGACCTTCCGGTCAAACTGAAATGCTTCAACAAACGCGGCCGCTAATTGTTCAGCATCCGCGCACTTGCTAATCCCAACACTAGAGCCAAGATTTGCAGGCTTGACAAAGCATGGATAGCCTAATTGATCAGCAACTTGCTCAAAACAGTTCGCCTGATCCTTCTGCCACTCCGAACGTAAAAACGCAATATATTTGGCTTGAGGTATCCCTGCCTCAGCAAAAATATTTTTCATCAATACTTTATCCATCCCGGCTGATGAAGCCAGCACACCATTTCCCACATAAGGTAAATTGAGCAATTCGAGCAGTCCCTGAACCGTACCATCTTCCCCATTCGGTCCATGTAGAAGAGGAAAAACAACATCAAAACGAATGGTTTCCTCTGTAACCGGTGCAACCGTAAAAGGAGAAGCATAAGCACTTTCCACGAACATCAGCGATTTGACGTCAGTAACGGGTGCCGCAAGCATTGGACCTGCGATCCATTCCCCTGCTTTATTGATGAAAACCGGATAAACATCGAATTTCTTCATATCGAGTGCGCCAATAACCGCTTTTGCAGTTTGCAGTGACACCTCATGTTCAGCAGATTTCCCTCCGTATAACAATGCCAATTTCTTTCTCATCCAAACATCCTCCTAGGCTTAAAGGCCGCTTCCGTGTTTCAGTGTTTAATACCCATATGTTGCAGCGTGTGTAGCGGTGAAACTAGCTACATTTTCTAACATCAACGAAGAAAACTACCTTCAGTTACCTAGCTAATCTTTAGCGACCACTCTTTTGTCTTCTTCGATAAAACCAACCAAGCACGTGGTGCAGAAACTGCTGCAGAGAAATCAGTTACCAGATCATATTCATGCTGGTAATCACCAACCACCCAGATTGGAATCTCATACGTTAGTCTTGTCTGCTCAGGGCTTGCAAGAGAGAACAAAATCCCCTCACTGATTAGCGAAGATAACTCCATCATTAATTCCACAGGTACGCCTGTATAATTCCCTTTTCTCGCGAGTCCCAAGAGCGACTTTTCTTGGCGCAAATCATTAATTGTCTCCGCAATGATTTGCCCATAAACTGAATAAAACAGTCGACTGCTACGGAAATATAGTTTGTGAAACGAATCGTTCGCATCAGAAAGATATACCCAGTTATTATGCATCTTCGGATAAAAAGGTGCACGTAAATGGTGCTTCATATGTTCTAAGTACAAGATCTCCGAAAGCTCATTTGTCGATGTATCATCTAAATTCTCTCGCAATTCAAAATCCATCCAACTAAAATTACTGTAATCAATATGATGATCCGCCCATTGATACCGTAATAAATCCGCATGGCTCATAAAATCCATCCGCGTGTTTGTATCAAAATCGTTTACATGTTCTAATCGATGATTCAGTAACAAGATATTTGGCAATGTAGGGCTTACAACCTTCATAAATGTAGCCACATCCCAGCCTAAACTGATAACAAAGCGCTCTTTTTCCTGCATATGCAGATAGACAAACTCTTTCTTTGCAATCTTCATCTCTAGACACCTCGGGGGGAATAGTTATTTAATTATTGTAGCATAATTTAGAGATTTTTTTCTGCTGTTTTTTGACTATTTGTACAGATTTTTTAAATGGGGGAAATGTGCGATGGTTAGGGCTTTCTTTTAGCGCAGGTATGAGGTCAGTTATTCTGAATGTTAATAACGTTAGAATCAATTATTTTCAGAAAATCGTCTACGCTTCTCAGTAACTATTTTTAAACAAACGATACCTATCGTGACTCACTGACATTCTTCTATTGGAAATTGAAACAAAACATACCACTAGCAAGTGATGAAGCACCAGTGAACAAGTTACGAGATAGCTTAGTAGTTCTATTTGTGAACGATTGATGCCGGTATCACCCCATACAAATATTGTACCGGTTTGTTTTGAGCGGTGAAGCAGGACTTGTCACAATGTGGGGTTAGCACTTGAGGCTGGAATTGTGATGAAGTCTTGTGAATAAGAAAAGACTAAGTAGAGGAATTTCTCTGATGCTTAGTCTGTTGGATGTACACTGATTTGAGCACTTATTGAGGTGATACGCAAGGAATACAGTCGTTCATTGCCATTGAAGGTTAGCACATACAGTGTCAGGACCTGGTTAGATGATTGTCACTTCTAATAAGCTCACTGAAGACTTTCCATTGATGCTTAAACCTTTCCCACCACCAATCACTTGGTAGTTGTCCTTTAAGGATTGGAATATTGGCTCTAAGACAGTTATTGTCGGCTTACTTTTGCACAGAATAAACTGATAATCGTCTGCTTGTTTTGTTTGCAAGAGGCAAATAAGCGGCTCCTCGTGATTATTAACCAATTTCATGAGTACTCTCATGTCCGCCAACGTGAAACGATCAGCAGCAAACGAAGCGAAATTGTTTTCATCTTTTTTTTGCACTAGCTGTAGAAATTCATTTTGTAAAACAGCCTGTAATAATACCTCATTTTGTTCAGAAAGTTGTTTATTTTTAGTGATTACATGGCTGATATCCTCGTAGACAGTCACTTCATTTGATGTTGTCAGCTGACAGATTTTCCGCTGAAGCAAAAGCGTTTCTTGCAAAAGATCTGTGAGCGCTTGTCCGGCAGAAAAGAATAACCGATAGCCACGTGGGATTTTCTCAAATGAGAGCAACTTGACCAGTTGCACATAACGCAAATTATCAAAATGTAAGCAACCACAAGGAATCATGTCGTCCAAGGATTCGATGTTGATGACGCGAACTGGGTCGGAATATAGAGGGTTATCCTCAATACCATGGTAGGATAGTTGAGACTTAGGGATCATGTGAACCTCGATGTTCTTTCCTTTGAAAATCAGCTGATTTGCTTCTGCCTCTACTGCGGCAAGTAGATCAGTTGTTAGAGGATACTCGGTTTCAAAGTCTAGGTCACAATAGTTTTCATAGACATGGTGTGAGGTATTCACCATTTGATAGTTTTTCTCGAAGATTGCACTTAGTAAGTGCTGCGCATCATGATATTGAATCCGGCGTTTGCGGTCTGTAAAGTCCACTAGTCCAGTGATGGTTGTTTCGTTGATGGGTGAGGCAATTTGGTGAATGATTTGATTGCCTTTTTTGATGACGTTTAGTACTGGTTGGCCATTTATTGTGCCTTTGTCAAAATCCATGGCACCACCTGTTGGGTAGAAGGCTGTTTGGTCTAGGATTAGGTTGTATTGTTCGCCGCTTGGCTCACAGCTGATTACGTTTGCTGTGAAGTTGGTGGATTGGATTGAATCGTAGTATAACGGTTTTGTCATGGTTGGCCTCCTTGTTGTTGGTGATAAATGCTGTAGGCTTTTGCTCGTCTTTACTTGATAATAATAGCATTTTATAACGCCATTTGAGAATGCTTCCATAAGTTATCTCCTCTCATAAATGTAAATGGAAATTATTTAGTAATTAAAGAAATATGTGTGTTACCAGATAATTACAAGGTATTTCACACTAGCCATGACTCCAATTCAAGTGGTTAAACGCTCAGTTGCGGCCAAATTTTGAAATGTCACTCGGTATTTCAATACATCACATGTTTCAGTTAAACATGAGAATGAAGATGAAATTCTTGCTGCTAGCCAATTTCAATACATCACATGTTTCAGTTAAACGCTATGCAAGGTGGTAAAACAATGACACGTACGACAAATTTCAATACATCACATGTTTCAGTTAAACAAAATTAGCTCCGTTGAAGATTTGAAAAAACTTATATTTCAATACATCACATATTTCAGTTAAACCGACGCTATTATCACTGCATGCTATTATTCTACATTATTTCAATACATCATATGTTTCAGTTAA
>JAVBKF010000049.1:0-5320 GCA_031554215.1 Caryophanales bacterium | reverse complement strand
AATCATTTATCTCCACTAAGCGTTCATCGATATTACAATTATTGGTTGATTCATACGGTCAATGTCAAAATGAAATAGATCAGGAACTTACGCGACATCAAAGCACCGAATGCACAAGCATTGAGTATATAAACAATGATAAAGAAATACTAACGCAAATCGCAGAAAATAGTTCTTCTACACCGCAAGTGATATTGGAAGTGCTCAATAGCGTATGTAAGTCATCAATACAGAGTCTAGAAAGTCAGCACTTACTACGGTTAATAGAAAAACTTGCATCATCAAAAACGATAAAGGAAAATCAAGAGCGAGCCATAGTACTATTGATATCCTCATTGAGTGCTGATGCATACAAAGATTTTATATTATTATTAAGCAGAGACAATAATAAAATATTTAAGAACTTATTAAAAGCAATGGATGACCACTCCATTAATCCATTTGATAAGAATAACTACTCGTCACTCATAGGAGCGTTAGTATATATATATAACAAGAGCCCTGAAATTGCACTAGGCCGGTTAAAAGCAAGTGGAGACGAGTTGCTAAAAAATATTCTAAATCTTAATGATGAACACATAAGTGTTGATTACACTGGAACAGGAATATCACAGCAAGCTGCATCCACAAGAAGCATTATAAATGGCAAGTACAATGAGCAAACTGGAAAGGTTGCCATAACACAAGAGTTCACAACAAGCATCGCCACCGGGTTAGGAGGTTCAGGAAGCTACACAAGAATAGATTCGCTGGCTGAGTTAGATATGCTAGCTCCTGTATTAGTACAATACAAGCCGGAGAAAGATATTATCAACTTAGCAATGACTGGTGTTAGTGGAGAATCAAATACACCATTCATAGTACCTGCTATTTTTCTATCCTACAAAGGGGAGAAGGTAGCCAAAGAGAATTTAAAAACTGCAGCGGTTGTAGCCGCCGATCTAGCTACTATTTATTTTAGTGGCGGTGTAGCCTTAGCCTCTGATATCGCCAAGGCAAGACGTTTATGGGCAGCTATGGAAGTTGCCGGAGCCGTTGGAAATATTGGAATCAATCTTAAAAGTATCGACCCTAACAGCAATGTTGGCAAAGCGGTGAATGTGTATAATAGTGTAATGTTATTGTTAGGAGTTAAAAACGTTTCACAAGGAGTTTATGGCTATGCAAAGAATCTACCTGCGAAGACTAAAACTGCATTAAACGCCAATACTAATCTGCGAACGTTGTTCAAGAGTCAGTATGATGATTATAAACAGTGGCTGCTGAAAGCAAAAAGTAGTAAGGAATTAGATAACTTAGATGCGGTGAAGAAAAGTGAGATTGCATTGCAGGAGAAGGTTATGGATGAGGTGATGGGTGGGGGAGGTGTAAGTAAGTCGTTAGACTGGATTGATGATCTTGTAAAAAGATTACCTGATGGCGATAAAACAAAGATGTCGACATGGATTAGAGAAGGACTTGATGCTACTAAACTCCAAAGTGCATTTAATAATTCAACAGACAAGCCCCAATTATTTAATATGCTTAATTCTTCTAAAGGAATTAATCATCAACGTGCTATTATTGGAGATTATTTAAGTATCCCAGGAGTAAGTGAGGGGAAGTTCCTGTCCAATGCGGTAGATAATGTGACTGCTAATATTTCTAAAACAATAAATGGGAAACAGATTATCTTGAAACAATATCAAAGCGAAACCTTTGTAAAAAATGCTTCTTTGGGTGTACGGAATTCCATAGATGTAATTGAGGATTTGGGTAATGGGATACAGTTTGTCAAAGTAGAACCTGGAACAAAATTGTATCGAGTTTTTGATGGGTATCAGCCTGGTGTTAGTACTACTCCTAAAGGCAATTATTGGATGTTTGAAAAGCCTGTTGATTTAGCTGATGTTATAGGGGGAACAGCTGTGATGCCAGAATGGAACGCTATGACTAAAATAATTGAAATAGAAGTACCTGCTGATGGCATTTATGTTTGGAGAGGAATTGCAGCCAAGCAACCAGCATCTTCATTCGTAAATAATTACTATTTGAGAGGAGGAATTGAGCAAGTTATTTTTGACTTAGATCAAAATGCTATCAGTATAACAACAATCACTAAAAGTATAACCAATTTTAAAAATTAAAACAATGCATTCAACACAATTAAACGAAGTAATTGAAATTTTGAATAAAGAATTTATTAACGAATATCTGGAGTATGAAAAAAAACTATTCAAATACAATCTTTCAGATAGAATAAATTTTAGAGCAAAAAGTCCTTTTTATAATTATTTAACAGAACTAATTTGTCTAACTTTTAGTATATGTAAAATCAAAGATATTTCTCATGGAAAGCTCAGTCAGTTAACGACTGTGTTAAACTCTATGCTACGATTTAGTGATGAGAGTGGGGTGGTGGTTAATTCTCAATTGGCAGATGCAATAATAGACTTTAAACAACATTTAAAGAATGTGTAAGCTTCACTAAAATTCGCCCAATCAAAATTAGAGAGCCATTAGTTAGGATATACTAAAAGATAGTACCGAATTCTATGAAAAAACTTTTACTCACATTGTTGTGGTCGTTATATTTGTTCGGCACTAGCGATGTGTGTGCTCAACAGCAACGTGCATATAGTGAAAAGGATCAAGACTCAATCAGGTCTAGTTTTCAGGACATCATTGAAAATAATTTTTACGTAGGGTCATTGACCGAAGGAAATTTATTACAACTTCCTGTCGCCATAACTCCTTCCAACGGCAATGTACTTCTCGCAGTAGACCAAGCAAAAGAAACTGACGCTGGCACCTTCTTCCGCGTCATAGCCTCCATCCTCCTGCCCGGCACCGACGAACCCTTAGTCTTCGCAGCCTCAGACGTATCCTTCGCGCCAGGTGGTGTATCTCTAGCCTCTGGCACAAGGCTAAAACTAGTATCAGACTTCAATGTACTTATCGGCAACAACATCACACTTCAACTACCAAGCGATGGCAGCAACTATGTAGAGTGGGACTGCTCCGGATTTAAATCAGTAAACATCAACGGCAAATTCATCTTCGACAGCACATGGCTAGTGCCCGATCAAACCATCACCCCCGATGCAAAACTACTCACAGCAAATGTATCCTTCAATACTTCAGACCTCAACAATATCCTTGCATCGGTAAGCATACCCCCGTTTCAAATACGTGGACTCGAAGAATTTGGGTTTAAAGTAGAAAACGCAGTAGTAGATATGAGCGACATCGTTAATCCGCAAAACTTCGTCTTTCCACAAGAATATCACTCTGAGTATGCAGAGAATATCAAACTATGGCGAGGCTTCTATATAAGCAAAGCACAGGTGCGACTACCAAAAGAATGGTCGGGCTCCGAAGGTGCTACAAGTATAGAAGCAAAAAACCTGCTCATAGATAATATGGGACTATCAGGCACTTTTGGGGCTACTAACATACTAAGCGATGGCAACATGAGCGGATGGCCTTTTTCCATAAAACATCTCGATGTAACCATCGTCAGAAACGAACTATATGGCGGAGGCTTTGGCGGATCATTATCTATTCCGCTAATCTCAAAAGACACACTAGGCTATAGCGCAAGACTATTAAAAGAAAACGGTCAGTTAAACTATGCCCTGTCTGTAAACTTGCTGCAAAGCAAAGAGTATGGTATGCCTTTTGGCGGCACACTAACACTATCACCCGGCACCACTGTTGAAGTGAAAAAATATAAAGGCAAGCTTATACCCAAAGCTATTCTTCATGGTAACATGACAGTAAATTTACCACAACTGGCCATCAATAGTATTCAGTTTCAAGACCTCACACTTATAGCAGAAGCGCCATACATCACACAAGGAATATTTTCAACAACTTCCGACAAAAGCAAGCTGGGCAATTTTCCCATATCGATAAATGATATCGCACTTGGTGTAAGCAACGGCAGGAGGGGTTTGGGAGCGAGTGTTAGATTGAATCTGATGAACAAAGAAGACAAAGGATTTTCTGGGGAAACCTATGTAAAAGTACTTGCCAAATACACCGAAGAAACTATTGATACCAAAACAACCACCAAAAAAGGAAGTTGGGAGTTCGACAAAATCAGCGTCTCGAAAGTAATAGTTTATTACAAATTAGCATTTGATCTGCGCGGTGAACTGGTATTATTCGATGATGATCCTGTTTACGGCAAAGGCTTTCGTGGTATGCTTGATACAAGAATACCCGGGGTAGGTAAAATGAAAGCCACAGGCTATTTTGGTTCAAAAGACGACTTCAAATACTGGAATGCAAGCATAATGGTTCCTGCAAGGATTCCGATAGTAGGTCCGTTAGTCATCACCGGATTCATGGGCGGCATGTCGTACCATATGCAACGCCCCGTAGACTTTGTTCCAAACTTCAAAGGCACCGATACTGCACTAAAAAGTGATGGAGTATACCCCGTAGTTAAATACGAATATATACCCGACAAAACAAAAGGTCTCGGAATAATGTCAGGCGTAACACTAGTTGTAGGAGAAGACCAATTATTTACTGGCGAATCGGCTTTCGAAGTCATATTCAAAGAAGGCGGTGGATTAAGTACAGTACAGTTTAAAGGCGACGGATATTTTCTACTAGCAGACGACGCAATGGCTGGAGCTATAAAGGATGCAGGCGAAGCATTAGAGAAGACCGCTGCAAAACTGGGCAAGAATATGAAAAAAGATGGTATTAATATAGACAGCAAAGGCTCTCCGTTATACGCCGCACTAAATGTTTTGTATGATGTAGACAACAATACTTTCCACGCCAATATGAGTGCCTATCTCAACGCAGGCGGTATTATCAAAGGCATTGGTCCCGGTGGCAGAATAGGCGAAGCTGTTATACACATCTCGCCAAACAGTTGGTATATATATGCAGGACGACCTTCGCAGCCTGTAGGTGTAGATATTCTTGGGCTCGCACAATCGCGTTCATACTTCATGGCGGGATCTTTATTAGATCCGTTTCCGGACCCACCATCCGAAGTAAAGCAGATGTTTAACATTAACTCCAATTTCATGGGCAAGGAAAATCTTCTTGCAACAGGTGGCGGTGTCGCTTTTGGATTGCGCTTTGATACACGCTTTGATGTAGAATCTTTTTTCTACGCTAATCTAAAAATAGGTGCAGGTGGTGATATGATGCTTCGTAATATGCCTGGCGTGCATTGTAAAGGCAGCAGCGGTCCTATTGGTTTCGACGGATGGTACGCTTCTGCGCAGGCTTATGCGTATTTGGAAGGACGTGTAGGGGTAAAGGTAAAGAGTAAGAAGTTTGATGTGCTATCACTCTCTGCCGCTACACTGAT
>JAVBKF010000194.1:0-2748 GCA_031554215.1 Caryophanales bacterium | reverse complement strand
CCATATGATAATGCCCCCATGGAGCGCTATTACAACACTTTAAAAAATGAATGGATCAATCTGTTTTCATACAGTTCCCTAAAGGCGTTAGATGATGCTGTGGATGACTTTGTAGAGGATGTCGCATCAAAAGATTAATGTTTCTACATCAGCAGTTATTAAATTAAAAATGAAAACAACACCTATTTGACTTTTTAGCCAATCAGGTGTTGCTTTTTGTTTCTATTCAAAAAATCGGATACATGGTCTATTTAGACATTTACATATGCCCCAGTTCTTGTATTGCATCTGCCACAGCTTCCTTAACATTCTCATCCTCATGATCCTCAAATTTCATTATCGCAGGGACATACTTTCTGTTGTAGGTGTAGCTTAAAAGTTCAATACATCTAGGAATACAAGAAACAGGAAATTGCTCAATGTTATTCCCAATGATATCAAAGGAAATATTATCAATATTTTTGGTCATTCCTATAATTAATGTTCCTAAAATTTCATCTCTCATTTCAGCAGTATTTTCCTTGACTGATAAAGCAATAAGACTATTCATTATTTTATCAAAATCCGCTATATCATTATTATATGATTCAAATACATCAGACAAGTGGCTTAGAATATTTCTTTTTTCCACTGGTGAACCATTTAATAATAACTCTAAAATATTATCTGTAGACATAAACTCTCCTTCTCTCTTACTCTTCAAATGGGATATGAGTATCATTTGCAATTGATTCGTTATACATTGGACTATTAGGATTCATAACATTTTGTGGATGAAAATTTCCTTCCGAGTCCATGTAGTAAGTTTTTCCTTTCCCCTCATACCGAACTTCAACCCTATATATCCAGCCTTCTGAGGCATTACTACCTACTGGTGCGCTAGGGTCAGAACTATGAGCTCTGACATTCCAAACATTTCCTTCACCATCAGTCCAAGTATACTTAACTCCCTCTTTTGCACCACCAGGAACCTCAATCCACGGTTTTTCTGTAGCGCCTTCAGGAATACGGGAAAGAAAGTCATTTAAATCTTTCACACCTAAGTAACTAGGAGCACTACTCCCGGCGGTCTTCATCTCAGGCACCTTAACCTGAGCATCTAAAACATCATCAACCTTAGTCCCCGCTTTCACCGCCTGAGAGCCGCCTTTAGTAAGCCACGTCGCCGCTACTTCTGGTACTAGCGTTCCAGCTACAAATGCAATGCCCTCTTCTTCATATGTGTCAGAAAACCCTTGCGCAAACCCTTCTGCAATGAGCCATGGGTCTGCTACTACTGCCCGCATTCCTGCTCTTTTCTGCTCAACACACTTTGCTGCCCAGTCAGGTTCTAATGATTCTGGTAATAGATTCACTATTCCCGTTGCTGCCTGCGTTTTGACTAGCCCTGCTGCAGTTCGACCAAATTCCTCGAGCCCACTCTGCACACCCTTTACAGTCTTTGTTACTGCATCGCCAATATTTTCTGCTCTCGCTTCCCATCGCTCACTCCGCGTTGAATAAGCATCGTATAATTCTCTTGCCTTATTTTGATACTCATCATCCATGTTTTCAAAGGGAATTAATTTATATTGGTGTAGCTGTTGCAGTTGATCAATTAGCTCATCCATTGAATCTATTTTTCTCATGATGTCATCTTCAAGGTCTTCTATCTCATGGAGATTGTACTTTTGATTATCTCGCTCTTCTTCTGACAGTGCCGGCAGGCTAAATTCATCCCTTAAACGCCTTTTGATTTCAGTCCGTAAGTCTTGGACACTATTTTCCATCGAGTGAATATTGCCAATTACATCATCTCTGTCCACCCTTGTGTTATCCGCTGGCCACTCTGCTGCCACTAGCGCACTCATCTCATTATAATAGCCAGAGAATATTGTGTATAGGTCATCAATTTCTTCTATTTGGGCTTCAACTGCTTTTTCTAGCTCTTTGTGATCTTCCAAGAGCTGGGTTATGGTCTTTCCTTCGTTTTGCTCAAGACTGCTTCCGATTTCTTTCATTGCTGCAAGCATTTCTTCCAGCGCATCTCTGAATATCAACAACTCTTGCGCCGTTGCTTCTAGTCTACCATAGTTGATACTAATATCTCGTACCAATTTCCCACCTCCTACTGAAAATGACAAGAATCTAGTAGCGATTCTATTTGTCCACATTTCCTTTTTAATTCTTGGACAATTTCCTCAAACTCTGTATGTATTTTGGCATTATCAAAGTCCATGCTACTAAAGTGCTTGCTAATTTCTTCACGCGCATCATCAACTGACTCGGCACACCGTTTAATCATGTGCTGACAAGCCTTTTTATCGTAACCACTCATTCTGTCGCACCGCCTACGCCCGTTGCTATGCTGAGATCCTTCTCTACAAATTCAGCGTAGACAAATTTCAAATTTCGCTGGTGCGACCCCAGCGCTTTCATTAGTTCTGGCGCTTTCGTATCTCGCATACTACCAAGCACATCTATCATTTCAGAGATAAAATCCCCGTTCATCCCATCAAGGCTATCTTGCATTTGCTCGATGAAGTTTTTTGAATAAGGTCTGAAATTTTCAAGCGAACTGTCCATTTTTTGAATTCCAGCTTGAAAGGCGTCATGATCTATTTCAATTTTAGCTGCCAACTATTTTCCCTCCTGCAATTGTTGATAATAATCTTTACACGCTGTGTCTGATGCAAAACCAAAATGTGTCATTCGTTTTTCCTGTATTAATTCTTTCTTCATCTGGTAAATGAATTCCCCATCATGACT
>JAVBKF010000140.1:0-4855 GCA_031554215.1 Caryophanales bacterium | reverse complement strand
AGCATTTTTTCTTGCTTTGGCTTCATTTCTGCTTGAAGGATACTGGACAAATCATCTGTCCCTAACTCTTCATCTGCTTCACTAACCATTCTCACGCTTGCGGATGCTGAATTGATTAACCATGCTTTTGTTTTTTCGTAGAAGTCTGCTTTGGGTTCTGTCGTTATTTTTACTTCTCCAACATCATTTAAGAAATATTCCCATGGTTTATAGACAGTTGAACGATATTTATTTGGTTTATTCTGTTCGTTTGATTTCTTGGATTCGACTCGTTGTTTTGGGTTGATGAAGGTTAATTGGTATTTTAATATCCCTTTGGCGATATGCGATAAATCCTTTTTTTCTATTAGTTTTTTGACCGCTTCTTTTGCACGGTCATCTGTTACCCTTATTTCGTAGCGATTCCATGAACCGAATTCCTCTACGTCTTTATTTAGCTTTTTTGCTTGTTCATGATTTTTTTCGTAAAAGCAGAAGTACACTTTTGATTTTTTCGAGCCAAAGTATATTGTTTTTCCTGTCGATGTTTCATCCTGCAAGTTTCCTCCAGAACGACTATCGTAATTTCTGAACCATGTAATGACTTCACCTTTTTCTGCTTTGCGAATTAACTTCGGGATGCTTAGGTATGTTTTAAAATCATCTATCGCTAAGTCTAGCCTTGGGAAATTTGCTTGTAGCAGCACGCAGGTCTCTAGGAAGTCAAACCATGTTCTATTTTGTGCTTCTAGGATTGCTTCGAATTGTCTGCATCCTTGTCCACTCATTTCTATCATGGCACCTTTGGTGAAGTCTTCTGCTTTCGGATAGTGGCAGTGTATTTGGTCAAGTTCAAAGTACCCTTCGTAGCCATGTCGTCCTGAGAGCGTGTCTATCAGGTATTCCTTTTTTAAGCCTAGGACGCTATCTAGTACCTTGTCGATGTCCTTTGTTTTGAAGCTTACTCGCAGGTAATCGATTCTACCTTGCAAGTCATCTGTATTTTCTTGTAACATTCGTTTTTTTTCACACCTACCTCTAAATCGCTGGGATGCCTTTGGCGACTGGTCTGATCGGACTTTGGTTTGTTAATTGTACCCCCCTGTTAGAGGGCGGGGGTTAAGGTGCCTACGCTATCGCTTCGGCACCGTCAAACTACTCTCCACTTCGTTCACTTTTCGCTGTCGCTAGCGGACTGTCGTCCGCTGACGTTCTCTTCGCTGCGAGTTGTTTGCCGATCTCTTCTTGGAGATCATACCCTTTTGGTACAAGGGGACTATAGAACTCCATAATCATATTTCCACCAGTATCAGCGTATCCTCTACCTTTTACTTTTTTGTTCTTGAATGCTTTGTCTGTTTCACCAAACATCATCGTGTAGCCTAAACTCGACATTTTTCCTAACGCTATACGGAGTCCAAATTGGTCACGCATTCCGTCTGGCATAAATTTTGCATCTGGTCTTTGACATGCCAGTACTA
The DNA here is from genome assembly GCA_031554215.1 of Caryophanales bacterium. Lineage (GTDB taxonomy): Bacteria > Bacillota > Bacilli > JARBTR01 > JARBTR01 > JAVBKE01. The sequence goes on along the minus strand of JAVBKF010000140.1, from coordinate 3,395 downwards.
AGAAAAATCCTAGTTGGCGTCCCATTAGAATAATCTGCAGGAGATCATCTATTACCTCTGCTTGTGTGGTTCTATCCACTGCTGAAAGATAAGCGACGTACTCATCAAAGACTAATATTCTTGCAGGAAGTCCTAGTGCGGAATAATTTAGACCACTTCTGTAATTCGGCAGACTCTTCCACGTTCTTTTTCTTTCCTCCATGTCTTTTCTAAAATTGTTTACACACATTTTAATTCCGTTTTTTTGCGAATATACTTGTCCTGGCAGGATAGCCTCTAGGTCAGCTAGATCAGCTTCTTTTGGGTCACAGATGCTTACTTCTCCTATTTCACAGAAAGCGTTGATTAGCGTTAGTAAATAATACGTTTTTCCGCCTCCTGTACCACCCGAGACAAGCATATGTGGTAACCCTTCGTAATCCCATGTGAGGTTTTTCATCAGTTTGATTTGTCCGTCAATCGGTTTTACTTCATCTATTCCGATTCGGTTGACCGCCACATCAAATAGAAGTTTATAGATCACATACCCTTCTTCTTGTTCGACCTCTACTAAGTCACAAAAAAGCATATTTTCTAGCGTTTGTCCTAGTGATAAAAAGTTTTCTTGATGCTTTTTACCATCTGTGGGGAAACGTAAGTATAAATATCCTTCCTTGATTCGGTAGTAGATTTTAGGGAAGTATGTTATTTTGTCTACCGATTTTGCGCCACTGCCAAATGACTTGTTTACTTGAACACTTTTTGATTCGTATAGTCCTCTTGAAAAAATCATCTGGGTGATTAGTTGCTTATGCTTTAGTACACGTATACGGTCACGAAAAAATACGTTTAGCAAGTACAGCACGATTCCTATTATTGTTAGTGACGTTACTACACTCGCTGCGAAACGTGGCTCACGGATGATTTTTTGTAAGTCTGGCGTAAACTGATAGTCCTTCCAGAAGAAATACATCACTATTAGTGTTATTGCACTGCTGATTCCTACTGTGCATTTTCTAAGCAAGTAGCGATGTTCTGGCAGCACTCTTTTTCCCTTGTAGGAGAAAATTTTCCATTTTAAAGCCATGTAGCCCTCACCTCCAAATCTGCACGGTTACACCTTTTCTATCCTCAATGGACACCATCGCTTTCTGGTTTTTAAAACTAGTGGGCTTTCAAAACTCATATTGCCAAAGCCAATGAAATCATTGAAACGAACTGATTGATTCATTTCCTTTGTTTTCGGATGAGTACAGCGATAGTGTTTTCGTCCTAAACGATACTGTTGTGTTTGTTGTCGTCCTGAATTCTCACAGTAAGTACATTTTTTACATTGCATATCTTATTCACCTTTTTCTAATTAAAAGAGAGAGCATTTTCAGCTCTCTTCATTTTTTCTCTTAGATGCACATTTCTATTACGCCACCATCACTCGTTTCATACAGATTCCTACTTATACGCAAATCACTAAAGTACTTTTCTTCATCGATATAATACCGTATTTCCGAAGGAACACCTGCCACCTCTAAGAGATAATCAATTAAATCTTCTTTCTCAACATAATAATGAAGCTCATCAATACTGTCGAACGCTTCACCTATCGTTGAAAAAGATCCGTTATATACTAACTCACCTAGATATTCTGTAACTCCGTGACTTGAATATTCTTCATACAATCTTGCCACTTCATTTAAGTACTCTAAACTCTCATCGGTATCGATTGGAAAAGGTGATTCGTAGTCAAGAATGGCGTATTCCTCATTCTGAGAATTTAAACCAATTTTTTCTGCAATTTCTTCTACGCTTACTGGAAACGTAAACCACGCACCCATGCTTTCGACATCCACACTCTTACTTTGATTTTCAATATACACACTTATTTCACTCATTTGTCATGCCTCCAATTTTAAGAATTAAAAATAGAGAGCATTTTAAGCTCTCTATCATCGTTCATGATTACTACGCCATTTACTTTTCTTTATCGCCTTTTGGCTTGTTCATATTTGTTTGGTTGTTCAACGGAATAATATCATCTGCGAATAAATTATAAACTGTCTCTGTACCGCTAAACGACGCAGTAGCAAAGGCTTCAAATCGTGGATTTACTAGTTCCACTGGCGTTTCATACGGGAAATTATATTTTTTCTCATCAACAGCCGCTGGTAAGAAAACCGTTAAAGCACCTTCTTGTACATCACTACTTACGCCAAATCGCTTGTTTTTGATTACGTCCTTATCTTTATTGTCCATTCGGCATCCATCAAATCCTAAAAACTCTAGTCTGCCAAATGTCTTTAGTTTGTTAATTTCCATTCCTTTTGTAAATCTCATTATTTTTTCTCCTTTGTATTGCTTTTATTGTATTTTCAAATTACGATCTTACTGTTTAGGGACTCTAGTTTACTGCGACAATATCATCCGCATATAATTCCCAGTCAACAAAGGCATTATTGTTAACTGTTTTTACACCTTTCGCGATTACTCTTGGGTTTATTAATCTTACTTTTTGTTTAAACTCGAATCCGCTTTTTGCGACATCAGCAGGGATAAACACGTCAGCTCCACCAGGAAAGTCTGGCGATAGTAGCTTGAAAAAACGATGCTTTATTACTTGGTTTTTACCGAAGCCTTCTACGATATTCCTATCTTCATTTTTTCCTGCGAATCTCAGTCCTCTTAGTGATTGTTCTTCTAACGCAATAAATTTAATATCCATTTCATTTCCTCTTTTCTATTTGCTTTTTCTTACTTCTTATTGATTGAAATTTGATTTGTATTCATCTAACTTGCCGTCTTGTAATAGATCAACTGCAATCACGCACGCCACTTTTTCGTAACTTGCATAACTATTGTTATATGGATTTTGCATTTTTTCATAAGCATTCTCTAGGTTGACTTTTTCTTTGTCAGTTACATAATCAATCAGTTTTCTATCGCCTGCATTATCAACAGGTAATACTTCTTTAAATAGTTCGCAAAACTCTTCAAACGACATTGAAAACGACATGCGATATTGATCAAATATTTCATCCATCAATATTTCTCTTTTCATAGATAATATGTGCTCTACGTTTACATCGTCTTCTACATGAGATAGTTCTTTATACATTTCTGTATCATATTCTAAAATCATGCTTTTTTTAACGTCTTCTGGCGTTGAAGAATAGTACCGATTTACTATGTCCGTAAAATGACGTACTTCTAAACTGATCAATTCTTCTATTTCTGCGAGCTTCATTTTTGTTCCTCCGAACTTCATTGCTTCTTACTCGCTCGTAGGCTTCACAGCATAGGTCTTGGCGCTTATCAGCTATTTTCTTCATCGCTCGCTTCAAGGATTCCCCTCGAGTGATTATGGCGTATGTAGATTACTAAAATAGCCTAGTAGGTTTCTTAACCAATCAGCCTATCATTCT
>JAVBKF010000204.1:0-6232 GCA_031554215.1 Caryophanales bacterium | reverse complement strand
TATTTTTAAAAGATGGTACTACACGTTACAACTGCACAATCATTGATTTATTTGATCGTTCTGTTATAGCTTCCCTGAATGGTGCGCATATGACTGCCGACCTTGCTATCGATACATTGAAAATAGCATTAGAAAGGCATAAACCTGCTAAAGGCATTATACTTCACAGCGATCAAGGTAGTCAGTTTACAGCAAAAGCTTTCAACGATTTTTGCAAGAAATCATTTGTAGAGCAAAGTATGAGTAGAGCAGGCTGTCCATATGATAATGCCCCCATGGAGCGCTATTACAACACTTTAAAAAATGAATGGATCAATCTGTTTTCATACAGTTCCCTAAAGTCGTTAGAGATGCTGTGAATGACTTTGCTTACACTTGGTACAATCATGTCAGACCGCATTCTTACAACAATGGCCTTACTCCAAGCTTTGCTAGATCCGCTTAACCTTTATACCTTGGTATTACAATTTTGCTTGACTAGAACAATAGTGACTCATTTTTCATTGCACATAAATAGGATTTTGCATTAGCTGAAGCTATTAGAATCACCTCCGTAGACCGTACCTTTTGGGCGAGACTGGGACGAAAAGTTGCCGCCCAAACAAAAACACGATGAAAATATCGCTCTGAAAGATTTTTCAGCGTGTTTCTAATTGAAAGGGTAGAAGCTAGAACAATCAGCGGGGTCCTAGCATCAGCAACAATCCTACTTTTCATATGAGCCCGTGCTCGAAAATGGTTTAAGACGTTGTCGACGACAGCGATTGTGTTTTGGTAAAACAAACAGCGAGTGCGATCGAAATCAATTTACTATTACTTGAATCGGCACGAGATGTCACAATCATCGGTGCTTTTGCCCCCAAGACAATGCCGCCATTCTCTGCACAAGCAAGAAAAGCAAGTGATTTGTAGAGAATATTACCGGCTTCTATATCTGGACACATCAAAATATCAACATCTCCAGAAATTGTACTCTTTACCCCCTTCGTCACTGCTGCCTCTTTCGATACAGCGATATCGAGCGAATACGGGCCTTCTATGGTCCCGCCTATAATCTCCTCTGCATGATGCATACGTACTAATTCTGCATACTCAGCAGTCACTGGCATATTCACATCAACCTTTTCCTTTGCACACACAAGCGCTATCTTTGGTTGATCAATTCCTAGGGTACGAACAGCATCAATTGCATTCTGAAGAATATCTTTCTTCGTCTCCACATTTGGTGCAACATTAACAGCTGAATCCGTAATAAAGAGCAATTTATGATAACTTGGCACATCGAAAACAGCCACATGACTGAGTCGCTTACCAGTTCTAATTCCTTGATCACGGTCTAGCACAGCCTTCATCAATATCGCCGTATCAATCAAGCCTTTCATGAGTATATTGGCTTTTCCTTGTCTAATGAGTGCCACTGCGCGCTTTGCAGCCGCACTACTATCTTGTTCATCAATGATATCAAAGGGAGCGAGATTAATCCTGAGTTCACTCGCTAGTTGAACAATCTTTTCACGATTTCCTATCAATATGAAATCTGCAATCTTACGTTGATAGGCTTTCTGCACTGCCCCTAGTACATGGGCATCTTCTGCAACAGTCACAGCCACAACCGCACCCGTTTTTGCAATTGAAGAATTCAATAAATCTGCAATCGACTTCATCTAGTGTCCAGCTCCTTGTCGCCCGTTTAGCTTCCCCTCTATCTTAGAACACGCCTGATGATTGTGCAAATAATCACGCAAGAAAATTGAAACGAGTAGCTGTTTCAAGCAACCAGTACACCACATTGCCCTCTGAGCAGGCTGACTGAAGTCATGTCATTTCCACCATCATACGCCAGATGACTAGTCAATTTGCAGGATTGTCTGTATGAGTAGTAGCGATGCTGTCTTTTCTATCAGACGCCTCGGCCCAATGCAGAAAATACTGGTTCAGCATTTCCTGCACTTTATTCTTAATATGATAGTTAAAATAACGATGTCTTGTTTCATACCCACGAACAATAAATGCGTAAGTCGTAAACAGTTCATCTCGTTCCATTTCGATCACCTTCATCCGGTTCTTCGTCATCGCTTTTTTGATTTGGTATAGCTGGTGGTGCGCAGTTCGGCTAACTTGTTCGAGCAGCAGCAAGTACGGCTCTTTAATCTTCAAGGTAGATGTTGCTAGCACTTTCTTGTCAACCTCAATCAGCGTCAACATAATTGGTAAGTACAAACCTAGTTCTAGTTGATTTCGTTCTTCATCTGTCCACTTCACGAGTCCCACATCCGCGGCGCAAATTCCACTTTATGAATATCATGCAAATTGACTGTCTCTTTCTTTCTAGTTGCCTGATTCATCACCCTCAGTGATTGCTCAATACCATCACAGCTAATCACAAGACAACAGATTTGACCATAAGCATGAATTGCTGGCTGATAATACTCGATTAAAACAGCTGTCTGCGTCATAAGCGCGTCATGAATCGTTTGTTCAATTTCCTCAACCTGTTCCTCGGAGAGTGAAATTCTATCCTCATGGCTATCCTCAGAGTACCAATCTTCCAACAAGCGGTTATGCTCAGGTGTCATAAAAACAGACCATTTTATGAGACCACGATCCTTCATCTTCCTCACCCTGTATATTGAAAAGTGTAGCGTTTTCAATACCCTTTCATTTAATTAACGCTACCATTAATGCAGACGCTGTTGATTGGTTCTTGCACTTATGCTAAAGATAGAGCAGGCACTGCTGTCTTGCCTAAGGCATCCGCCGATGTCTAGACTTTATTTCTGGGTGTCTATACTACAACTTTCAACCAATCACCGTCACTAGATATTTTGCACTAGGCTTTGTGTCCACCAATCAAACCGTTACGATGCCTAGCGGTTGCATGTTTAGTAGCTGAAACTGCCCTGAGCAATGAATTCTTCCCGTAGCGTAATCGAATCTGATCCATTGCAAAACCGACATCTCTACGCTTATAACTTTTGTCATCGAATAAATCTAGCTGAAATGTCCCTAAATCCGCTTCAACATTGGACAATCTAACAAAAATTTTCCGTACAGCTAGCCCTTCCACATGGTGCTGCTCTAACAATCTGACGCAAACCTGATAAATTTCGAGCGTAATGTTGGTCAAATGATCAATTGTATGTGAACGAGAAAAACCTTTATGATTTGTTTTGCGATTATACATAATCCCAAGGCTAATTGTTCTGCCTGCTGCTCGGCGTCGTCTAGTACGTGATGCGACTTCTTCACACATCTCTAGAATTGCGACTTTGATTTCCTCCAGCTCGTAGAAATCACGCATTAACATCTGGCTATTACCAATGCTATGGCTTTTTGGCGTAATCGGTATACCGATTTCTGAATGATCAACACCCCAAGCATGATAGAACAACTGCTTTCCCATCACCCCAAATTTTGTCTCTAACAGCTTCAGATTTGCATTAGCAAGGTCTCCCATGCTGAAAATCCCAAGATCATTTAACCGTTTCTCCATACGGACACCAATTCCCCACATCTCACTAAGTGGAGAAATCGGCCATAGTTTTGTCGGAACATCTTGATAATGCCACCTAACAATATGCCCATCGAAACGCTTGGCATCAACATCCAGTGCCACCTTTGCTAGTAACATATTCGGCCCAATCCCGATACAACAAGTGAGGCCAAATTCTCTGAGAATATCCTGTTTGATTTGTTTAGAAATCTCCTCAACACTGCCCAATAGATGCTTAGAACCATCTAAATTAATGAAGGCCTCATCGACGCTGTAAATATAAATGTCATCCTTCGGGGCATAGCGATTAAACAAACGACTAATTTCTGCAGAAATACGCTGATAAGTCGCCATTTTAGGTTCTACAATTATAATTCTCCTATCCTTCGGTATCTCAAAAAGCCGCGAACCTGTTTTAATGCCAAATGCTTTTTTCATCATAGGAGAGGCTGCTAAAACAACACTTCCCTGATGATGTAAACTCCCCGCAACCACCAAATAGGCTTCCATCGGATCAATCCCTAGCATCACGCAGCTGCAACTCGCATAAAACGACCGCATATCCACACAGATAATCTCCCGATTAGGCAGCTCATCATAATTAATCATCTTTTCTGCACCCTTATCTCATTTCATTAAAAACGAATGTTTGTTCTTATTGTACGCAAATCATAACACGAATATACGTTCTTGTAAATTCAAACATTTGAACTTGAATTGCGATTAAGATTCTCTTCTACCAACAAACGAAAAAATTCCAATATAGAACAAAATCTACATCTGGAAAGAAAATAGGATTTTTTACCCTTGACTTTCAGCAAATATTTTATACAATCAGAGATACGGTTAAAAAATAAATTACGTAAAAGATTCATAGAAGCATAGAAAGCCAACAAAAAATGAACAGCTAAATAAACTGTTCATCGTAGTGCATTCTATAGGATTTTAACATTCAGTCAAAAGAGATGTCGTTATCCCTTCAAATAGTATTCCATTACTTCATCAACAAGTTCAAACATATTAAATGCAGTATATGATTGCCCATCTGGTTGTTCATGAACAAATTTCACTGCTGCTTCCAAGAAGTTCATCCAGTTCTCCGGGAAACACATTTCCTGTTGAATTTCAGTAGCCGACTTTCCAAAAACTTTATACGTTTTCATGAATTCAGGCGATCGCGTATACCGCTTATACTCTGCAGCTGTTGCAAATTCATTTCTAGATTTCAACATAGTAGCACCAACTTTACAACGGAATGAATGTAGCATCATAGATAACGTATTTTATTATGCCATATCCATAGATAGTATTCAATTTTTTAGGAGAAGACAATGAATTCAAAAGAAACTAAACAACGGATGAGACAGAAAAGAAAACGCCGGAGAAATCGCAGGATACTCCTTGCCACTTTGTTAATTTTACTCATTCCAATAGGCATCTTTGCAACGACGTTTTTTCTAAAAGCAGTAGAGACCGGTGAGAAAATTCACTTTGACCTTGGACGTGACGGTTCTTCAAGGCGTAATGAAGCTGTTGAAGCAAAAGCACAAGACCCCATGTCATTTCTCCTCTTAGGTGTTGACAACAGGGAAGGTGAAGATGATGCTGGACGTTCTGATTCCATGATTGTCGTCACTGTCAACCCAAAGCAGAAATCTACAAAGATGCTCAGTATTCCGAGGGATTTACGTGTACAGGTACCAGGTGACTCTGAATACTCGAAAATTAACTCAGCCTATTCAAAAGGTGGACCCAAGCTCGCTATTGAGACTGTTGAGGAACTATTCAACATTCCAATTGATCATTTTGTACAAGTAAACTTTGAAGGATTCGTTGAAATTGTTGATGCACTCGGAGGCATTGATGTCAATAATAAATTTAAGTTCACGGATAATGGCTATACTTTTGAAGCAGGACCACTTCACCTAAACGGTGAGGAAGCACTGACGTATGTGAGAATGAGACATCAAGATCCACTGGGTGATTACGGACGACAAGAACGACAAAAAGAAGTCGTAGCGCAGATTATTGAACAAGGTGCTAGCTTTAAGTCACTCACCAACTTCTCGGAAATTTTTGAAGCGCTCGGAAATAATGTTAAAACAGACTTAAAGGTCTCTGAAATGTGGGACATCAAAAATAATTACACAGAGGCTGCCGGAAATATCGAATCACTATCTGTTGAGGCTACTAGTAAAAAAATAAATGGTGAGTGGTTCGAGATCATGGCCGATGAAGAACAAGCGCGAATTACGAACGATTTACGTACCCATTTAGAACTTCCAGTTGAAAGTACAAGCTCTGATACAAAGGATTCAACTACTAATGAGGAAAATACGAATTCAAGCAAAACAGAGGAGTAGGCATTAACGACAACTTGCCGACCACCCGGAAGGGTGCGTGGTAGTAAGTATAATCATGGTGGGGTGAACGTCCCGTGAGGCGTATCACCCCACTATTTCAATAAAGTCCCTAAATAGTATTTCATACAACTATAAAAACTACGTTTTACTGAACTCATAGCCTCTAACATGCTCTACGATTTCACATTACTTTAAATCTTTTCGGACATTCCCACATTCAAAACATTCTTCAATTTCAGTACAACTCAAAACCAACGTCCCCCACCCTTTCAATCCAATTTTAGTGTTTCAAACCATTGTAACTGAATTTAAAACCTTGTTTGAAAAATATTGATATTTTTAATTCACTTCCTCAACTAATAATACCACCAGCAAT
>JAVBKF010000132.1:0-3038 GCA_031554215.1 Caryophanales bacterium | reverse complement strand
AATTAAACATTGGCAGGTAGGTAAACCATTAGAGTATAAGGAAAATACTATGGAGAAATCTTTTGCCTTATCTCTATTGATGGTATTTAATTCGAAAGAAGATTTTGAGAAATATCATAAGGATCCAATACATACAAAGTTTGTGAAAGAGTGCGGCCCGTTATGGAGCAAGACGACGGGGTATAGTACGGTGAATGTGGGATAATCAGTATAATGTGTTAATGTAAAATAACAATTCCTAAACAAAAATCCCCTTTTCGCTGTTTTAGTCTAGTTAAGGTCTATATACCAAACTTATTGTATTGGTTATGAACAGGATTACCTACTACTTAATTAGCAGTTGTATAATACTTAGTGCTTGCGGTGAAAGAAACAAATCTAAAGCACCACCTGCACCGGAGGTCAATGTTGTAATAGCAGGACAAAAAACAATTCCTTTTTATAGCGAATATGTGGGCCAGACATATGGCAAATCTGATGTGCAGATACAATCCAGGATAGAAGGGTGGGTTATGAGTATTCATTTCAAAGAAGGGGCATTTGTGAGTCGGGGGCAACTGTTGTACACTTTGGATGATGAACCAGTTAAAACAAGAATAAATGCTGCAGCAGCAGACCTTGCGCAAGCTAATAGTCGCCTTATAAAATTTAAGTCAGACTACAACAGAATAAAGCCATTGACCGATATGAATGCGCTTAGTCAGCGCGACCTTGATGATGCTGTTGCTAATTATGATGCTGCCAAAGAAGAAGTGACTATTGCAAAATCCAGACTCGAAAATACTCGCATTGAATATGGATATACACGTATTAAAGCACCAGTATCGGGTATTATAGGAATCACCAAAGTGCAGGTAGGTGATTATGTAGGTAAATCGATGGGGATTGGAATGCCTATCAATACTATTTCAGCTATTGGTGAAATGCGTGTTAGATTTTCTATCTCTGAATCAGAATATCTGGAGTTTACTAAAGCCGGTAAAACAACGAATCTTAAAGTGTCTCTGCCCGTAGAGTTGCACCTCAGCGATAATATGCCTTTTCAGGAACAAGGCTATATTGATTTTGCCAATAGAGAAATAGACCCTAAAACAGGATCTATAATACTTCAAGCTGTTTTTCAAAACAAAGGGGGATTATTGCGACCGGGTCAGTATGTTAAAGTACGTATCAAAACAGGCACAGCAGAAAATGCTGTAATCGTACCGCAACAAACAGTAAACCAAATACAAAACATCTTTCAGGTATTTATACTTAGTGATAGTAATAAAATTCAACCTCGTACAGTAAAGACAGGTACCAGGATTGGTAGTAACTGGGTAATAAAAGAAGGATTGAAGAGTGGCGAAAAGGTTGCTATGATTGGTAATGCAATTATAAAGCCGGGTATACTTGTAAAGCCTGTTATGATATCATGGAATTATGATTCTACATCACTTCATTAGTTTCTATGAGTGAATTTTTTATACAACGACCAATATTTGCAATGGTGATATCTATACTCATTGTAATACTTGGATTGCTTACGATGCGAGGTATTCCCATTAGTAAATATCCGGAAGTTACTCCGCCTATGGTGCAGGTAACAGCTAACTATACTGGCGCCAATGCAGTCAGTATTGAGCAAGCGGTGGCCACACCAATGGAACAGCAGGTTAATGGAGTAGAGAAGATGTTGTATATGAAATCGGTTAACTCTAATAATGGTACAATGACACTTCAGGTATCATTCGAAGTAGGTGCTAACCTTGATAATGCCAATATGCTTACTCAAAATAGAGTGTCAATGGCTAATCCATTTTTACCTCCCGAAGTAACAGCACTTGGCGTTAATATTAAAAAATCACTTACGTTTCCATTATTGATATTTTCTCTTTACTCACCAGGCAATGCATATGAGTCTAACTTTATAAACAACTATGCTTTTATTAATCTTCTTGATGAATTAAAACGTATTAATGGTGTAGGTGAAGTAACTATTTTAGGAAGTTCTGAATATGCAATGCGCATATGGTTAAAACCAGACCGCATGGCAAATCTTGGAATTACTGCTTCGGATGTTATAAAGGCTCTGAAACAGCAGAATACTATTGCGCCAGGAGGATCTTTTGGAGGGCAACCGGCGCCAAAGGGTATTGCGAATACTTATACAGCACAATTACAACAACGATTGGTATCTGAACAAGAGTTTGGCAATATTATTCTAAAATCAAATGATGCAGGAGCTATAGTACGTGTTAAAGATGTTGCACGTATTGAGTTAGGATTACAGTCATATGATCTGAGCAGTTATGTAGAGGGTAAACCATGTGCAGTTATTGCAGTATATCAAATACCTGGCGCCAATGGATTAGAAGTTGCAGATAAGGTTAAGCATAAGATGGATGAATTGAAAACTAATTTTCCTCAGGACATGGATTATCTAACTTCATTAGATACAACACTTGCGATAACAGTTGGTATTGAAGAGGTGATACATACTTTGTTTGAAGCATTGATACTGGTGATACTTGTGGTGTTTCTTTTTCTTCAGGACTGGCGTGCTACGCTTATTCCATTATTAACTGTGCCTGTATCACTAATTGGTACATTCATTGTTTTTCCTTTACTAGGATTTTCTATTAATCAACTTTCATTGCTTGGACTAGTATTAGCCATTGGTTTAGTTGTGGATGATGCTATTGTAGTTGTAGAAGCCGTGATGCATCATATAGAAGAAGGACTGTCACCTAAAGAAGCAACGCAAAAAGCTATGAAAGAAGTGGGTGGACCTGTTGTAGCTATTGCTGTTATATTATGCGCAGTGTTTATTCCGGTTGCTTTATCTGGTGGACTTACAGGCAGGCTATATCAACAGTTCGCAATTACAATAGCTATATCAGTTGCATTTAGTGCGTTCTGTGCCCTTACATTATGTCCGGCATTAACATCATTAATATTAAGGCCACACAGTCATGATAAGAAGAAGGGTCTGCTTGCTAAATTCTTTGCGTGGTTTAATAAGGTGTTTGATAACATTACCAATAGGTACGTAAAGA
>JAVBKF010000179.1:0-4404 GCA_031554215.1 Caryophanales bacterium | reverse complement strand
GGGCGTCGGCCGATCGGTCAACCACACCAGGTCGGCGTGCCAGCCCAGCCGCGTGTCTGGCACCAGCACGCGCACGGGCTGGAGTAGGCCGGCCTCCAGGATCGCGGGCATGGAGTGCGCACACGTGTAGTGCCATAGGTCCGCGGCCACGGTCACCACCTAGCCGACGTCTCGGCGGTGACTGGGCCGGCGCCCCACCCTGGCATCGGGTCCGTGCCCCGGCGGATGTTGCATGGCAGGTGTGCCGGCCTCAGGTTGGCCAGCGCGTCGGTGCCTCCCATGGACCTGGGCCGCACGTGCTCCACGGACCTGGCACCAGACAATCCGCAGTGACAGCAGGAGTCGCCGTACGTCGCCAGGACCAGGGTGCGGAGGCTGTCGACCAGGCGGCCACCCCAGCACGGGATCGTGACCAGGTGCCGGTGTTGGCACCTGGAGCACGGGGGAGCGGTCCCGGCCTCCATGGTCACTCACGGGCGTAGTCGCGGATCACCAGGCCGGCGTCAGCTAGGGCCGTGTGGATGCGGGGCAGGGACCGCAGGCCCAGCCGGTCGGCCTGGTCCTCGGTCATCGACTCGGCGTATAGCTCGGTCAGCGCTACGAATAGGACGCGCAGCACGTCCTCGGTCGCACCCTCCACCCGGGACCCGGGCTCAGTCAGCAGCATGTCTGCCAGTGTGCGCCCGGGCTCTCCCCACATGCGGAGACTCACGGCGTCAGGTCCCCGGGGTCGTTGGGGATCGTGACCAGCTCCAGCCTCAGGCCCGACGCGGCGAACACGGCGCGCATGTGCTCCAGCAGCGCCGTCAGGGCCTCGGCCTGGTCGTCGTAGCCGTGGAACATGATCCCGCCCATATGCCCGTCATCGAGCATGATCGCGGCGCGCACGTCGTCGTGCTCGGAGTCGTCCAGGGCCGCGCCGATCCGCTCGGCCAGCTCGGTCAGTCTGTCGATCGGCACGGGCGACACGATCGGGTCGGGGCCGGTCACTGGTCGGGGTCCCGTAGGTCGGCGGGGATGATGTACCGACGCTCCAGCGCGGCACGCACCCAGGCGCCGGGGACCTCGGGAGGGTTGGCCGCGGCGTAGACGTCGCGCCAGTAGTCGGGGAGCGGGGGCCGCTGGTCGGACAGGATCACTGCCGTACCTCCCCGGATCGTGCGGCCAGCAGTAGGCCGCGGAGATTCTGGGCCATGGCGCCGGCGCCGTCCCACGTCTCTACCTCACGGGTGCGACCCTCGGACCACTCCAGTCGGACAGCACCGTCGGTGTGTACGTCGACAGTGAAGCTCAGGACCCGCGGGGGTGTGACGTCGACGTAGCCGGCGATCACCCGGGCGAACGCTGGGCCTGGCCTGTCGGCTACGCCGGGGTAGCCGTCCAGGCCTTCGGGGTGGTGCGTCATGGATGCCTCCAGAATTCGGAATGTGATCTACCTATGACCCTCGGCTCACTACGTTCGCCTCGGGTTGTATCCCAGTACGTACGCCCAACCCGCCCAGCATTCCCAGCCGGCTACCCCTCGGGGCGCCGGCTGTGCCTGGTCTGTGTCGGGTGGTTGATCTGGCCACCGTCTTTGCTTTGCGACCAGCCGTCATGGTCGCGGGATTGTCCGGCCCGTAATCAGGGTTCTCCGGTCACGCCTGCCGGCATGCTCGGACGGGAGGAACAGCGAGGAGACTCCCGGGCGCGTCGTGCTCCACCGGGTCGGGGAGGCCTGTTAGCCTCAACCCGGTTTCTTACGTCGCAGTAGGAACCGTAGAGGTCCCTGTCGGAGTCGACGGGGACCTCTAACGTTTTCGGCGTGTCGCCGGTGACGTCGATAGGCCCGAACCCATGTAAAGGGTTTACTCTCCCGGCGGCGTGCTGTCCACAGTGGCTACTCGCCTGAGGATTGCTCCCACGCAACGAAACGGGCCTTACCGGAGGCCGGCGGCCGCAGGGTCGTCGGATAGCCGATAACGGACCTTATGTCGACTCCGGCCAGTAGGACACGTGTCTGAATACCGTTTTCAACGGCGTTTCCTAGACGGGCCGGCGCGCGATATCGGACACTCCCGATATGTCCGGGATCAGCACCACCCAGCTAGTAGCCGCAGCGCGGGCCGTCATGCGACCAGGTGAACGGGTGGTGGTGACGGCGCCCGATGTGGTGATGGTCGTCCCGGTCCAGCTCGCCGGCGAGCAGGCACCCGGTCCCATGATCCGGCGAGCGCGGGCACGGAAGTGATCCGCGGGGTCCTGATCGGCCTGGTGTGCCTGGTGGTGTTCCTGGGCGCGCTGGTCCTCGTCGGGACCCTCACGCCGATGCCGTAGGGCCTAGTCCTTCTCGGCGGCCTGGGAGGCCGCAGCTTGCGCCCAGCGGAGCAGGTTCAATGTGGTGACCTTCTGGCCGGCCGTCAGGGCCGACGTGGTGACCAGCGCCCACACCGCGGCCGCGGTCTGATCGTGGTTGGAGGCCTGGTGTGCCTCGGCGGCACCTGAGCGCACCAGGTTCCCCATGGTCGTCTTGGAGCCGTCCAGGGCCGACGTGGTGGCGTACTTCCACACGGCCTTCGCGATCTTGTCGACGTCGGCGTCGGTGAGGGGCATGTCGTCTCCTACAGGTAGTCGTACGCCGTTCAGGTCCTCGGTCCACCCCAGGTAGGTGTCTCCCCACGCCGTCTCCGGCCAGGACAGCGCGGCATCGTTGACCCGGGTGGACGTGGTGCAGTCCGTCGAGCGCATGCGCCCCGGGTCCCCGGTCGCTATGACGATGTGGCCATAGGACCCGCCGGCGTAGAAACACGGGGCACCGATCGGCGGGTTCCGGTCCCCGGGGTGGCGGTACTTGGCGGCGTCCCAGGCGTCGATCGCGGACCCGTACAGGGACCCGATCCCCCAGGTGGGGCCACGGACGAACTGGAGGCACATGCCCACGTCGTAGGACGTGTAGTCGCGGGAGTTGTCGAGCGCCGCGGCGCCGTCCGCGGCCGTCACGCCTGCCGGTCCCGGATCAGGCGCACCACGGCACGCCGCAGCGGCACCGCGCGACGTCGTACGTCGGGCCGGTCCTCGGCCACGTCCTCCAGGAAGTCACGCACCGCACGCAGCGCCGTCAACAGGTCCGGGGGGCCGTCCTGGCCGGCGTCAGGCTCAGGCGGCCGCGGGGCCGTCATCCGACGGCCAACCAGTTGACCTGGACCTGGGTAGAGGCCACGCCGACGTTGGCGGGGGTGCGGATCACGGCGGCGATGTTGGTCGCGGTGGTGTTCGGGTCGTAGGTGGAGGCGATCCACACCGCGGCGGTCAGCTGGAGCGTGAGCAGGATCGCGCGGGGCTTCACCCCCAGGCCGTGCGGTATCAGCACGTTGCCGTTGGCGTCGGTGGTGCCGGTGAACTTGCCGGCCTTGATCTTCAACGCCGTCTCCACCCCCGTAGCCAGCGCCTGGACCGCAGCCGCGCCGTTCGCCAACGGGTCAGTGGCCGCGGGGTACGGCAGGGCCAGCACGGGGGTGTTCGGCATGGGGTCAGTCCTCGTCGGGGTCGGCGTACGTCGTCTCGGTCGTGGTCGTCTCGGTCGTCTCGTGCTCGGTCGTCTCCGTCTCCGGGGTCGGGGTCGTCTCGGGCGTGGTCTCCGGGGTCTCAGTCATGCCTCAGTGTCACCCCGGCCGGTGCCTGGCGTACAGGGCCTCGGCGTAGGGCCGGTGGTCGCTGGAGGCCGTGCGCGGGAGCAGTCGCGCACGGCCTCGGGGCGCGTCGGTCACGGTGGCATCGATCAGGCGGCCGCCGGCGTGCGTGCCAGCGGCCGGGAGGTGCCCCGGGGTCCAGGTGATCCGTAGGCCCGGGAATTCCGCGCGGATTACGCGCCGCCAGGCCGGCCGGCGTACGTCGACGTTCCAGTCGGCCACCACCAGCACCAGGCCGGGGCGCACCCGGGCGCGGGTGGCGTCGAGCTGGTGGGACCAGCGGGCTACCGCGGTCCGCCAGCGGGCCACCTGGGCCTCACCGGGGCGCCAGGCGTCGCCTAGCTCAACATGGGCCGGGAGGTGCGCCAGGGTGACTAGGATGCGCCGTGGGTGTTCTCCACGGACGCCGGTCGCATGCGGGGGGCGCGTACGCCGGTCGAGCACCACCCACCCGGCGCCCAGCCCGTTCCCCAAGCCCCACGGGCGGGCGCCGGCCAACCTCCACCGGGCGCGGGGCCAGGACACGGCGACGTCCAGCCCGTGCGGGCGGTACACACCCCACCCGGGCGCGGCCAGCGCACGGATGCGGGCCGGGGCGTCGACCTCGGTCACGGTCAGCACGTCGGGGCGCCGCGCGCGCAGCTCGGCCACCAGGTGCCGCAGCGACGCCGGCGTCCGGTCGTAGCGGCTGGAGGTGTGGGCGTGCCGTACGGGGTCCGCGGCCGCCGGCGCCACC
>JAVBKF010000169.1:0-19125 GCA_031554215.1 Caryophanales bacterium | reverse complement strand
GGGGCGATTTACTTTTTTATGTGGAATTTTATTATCACGATAATCAGTGACAACAGCCCAAGTATGAACATTCCAAACTGGAACATAATACTTAGTGCTTCAAACACCGTCATAAGGCATCAACTCCTCTCGAAAAGGTTTTAACCTCCTTTCGTCGGGAATCTAGCCAACCGCCCTCTATGCTTTTTACTACTACATTGATTTTATTTAACTTTTGTATATCTGTCCATTCATTTCTAGCTTCTTTCGTCAAAATAATCCATCTAATTTGTTAGCGAGATTTCTTTGTTTATTGGGAAATAAGTGGGCATAAATATTCATTGTTGTAGTGTAATCTGAATGACCTATGCGCTTAGATATTAGTAACGGTTCTTCTTTCATTTCTATTAAGAGTGCCACATGCGAATGCCTAAAATCATGTAGTCTAATCGGTTCTAGCGTGCCTCTTTTGCAAATGGTTGCTATTCGCTTTGTGTAATGATTTCTAGTAGGTGGTATCTCTCTAAATTGGAATACTGGCGTGTCTTCACTCCTTTCAAGCAAATAGCTTTCGATAATTTGTTTTTGTTCTGTTTTCCATTTCATCAATATTCCATACAGCCTTGCATTGATAGGTACTTGCCTTATCGAGCTTTTTGTCTTCGACGAATCATAGAAGCTATCTCCTGCAACATTGTGTAAGGTCTTATCGATGTCTACTGTATGATTCAGAAGTATATCATCCCATGACAACGTCAGAAGCTCCCCACACCTCGCACCTGTAAAATATGCAGTTGCAAAGAATGCTTTTAGAAAATATTCATCCTCATTAATTAGCGAATCAAGTGCTTTGTACCGCTCCAAAGTCCAAAATTTCATTTGCTTTTTTTCAACTCTCAAAATCATGTTCGGTAAGGCGTGTCTGTTCAGGTCCCCACCATCGGTATAATGAGTGATACCAAGGCTTCTGAGCCTTTGGTATTTTTTTGATTTTGGGGGTTTTGCTGGTTTCGTACTCCTTTTACTCTATAACATTTATTTCCATGACGGCTTCAACCTGATTTATTGATGCTTTTGGAGATAGTTTTGACTCCATCTCCATCAAAAAACAGCATGAGTTAGCAAAACCCATACCGTTTCTGGTGTCTGTTAAAAATAACTAAAATGTTCGCCATACAACCTCATCATCAGCAAAATAAATATTTTGATAGTCGCTATTACCGTATTCATAATGATAGTAACTCAAATTATTCGACTTCATGATCTTGTCATCTAATTCAATCAAATCCTCTTCTGTTCCCCCTGCAAATTCGTAATATATCTGTGGAGCATCCTCAGGATCCTCATTTTCATTCTCCTTGTTCATTTGTCCATACACAGCTTCATCATCTACCACAATCTTTTGTGGTTCTCCTAATTTTCTCTTCACTTCATCTGTTGTCATGCCTGCTTGGATCTGATTGAAGTCGTTATCTGTCAAGTCTTTTTGCACACAACCTGCCATTGTAATTATCATAATTCCTATAGATATTAGCATAAAAAATTTTTTCATCTACATCCCATACTCTCTATTTTATATTAGTTCCTGATTCTTTCCACACAGAATAATCATCCTGCTCATTATCAGAATTATAGTCATATGGTTTCTTATCTGGACTCCCCCAATTAACGTCATCTCTTATCTCAGGAGCCTGTGTCTTTGGTAGCTCCACGTCTAAATGATCATGCACAGAATCATTCTGATCAGCATAATTAAAGGAACTACCATTCGTCATTTGATTTTCAAAGGATTCATCATGATTTGGCAAAACCCATGCCGTTTCAGGTGTCTGTCAAAAATAACTAAAATGTTCGCCACACAACCTCATCATCAATAAAGTAGATATTTTCATAATCGTCATCACCATATTCATAATGATAGTAGCTCAAATTATCTGAGCTTCTTACTTTCTCACCAAGTAGTTGAAAATCCTTTTGCTCTCCTCCAGCGAAATCGTAATAAATTTGCGGCGCATCTACTGGATCTTCATTCTGGCTCTCATCGTATCTTTGCGAATGCGCTTCCTCATCATCTAGTACTATTTCTTTCGGCTCACCTAATGACCTCTCTACTTCGTCTCTTGTCATACCAGCTTTGATCTGATCGAAATCTTTATCGGTCAATTCTTTTTGACTGCAACCACTAAATGTTGCTATCATTATTCCAATGTAAACTATTGTGATAATTTTTTTCAATTTCAAACTTCCTCACCTTCTTGTGACTGTTCCAGAGTTTTCCCACACAGAGTAATCGTCATCTTGGTTATCTGAATTGTAATCATATGTGTCTGAATTTGGAATTCCCCAATTGACGTTATCTCTTACCTCTGGGTCAACTATTGCAGGTGGGTCTACATCCAAATGCTCATGTACAGAGTCATTCTCATCAGCATAATTGAAAGAACTACCATTCGTCATTTGATTCTCAAAATTATCCGTATGATCATAGTGAGCTGGATTACTATCAACTTGCCCATTCTCAACATTCAGCACATTCCATTGACTTACAAAAGCACCGCTTTCATCAATAATGTACTCTGAGTGAAAATCTTTGCTGACTCGCTTTCTGTAATAACGAGTAAATTAATAAAATGTCATCCATACAACCTGATCTTCAACGATATAGACATTTCTATAGCTATCACCATATTCATAATGGTAGTAGCTCATTTCATCTGCGTTTGCAGTTTTATCCCTTAGTTTTTCAAGATCTTCCTCTGTGCCCCCGGCAAATCTTATAAACAGATTTCCATCCTCACCAATTTCTCTATCTAGTGAATTATCACTGTCAGTATGCTTTTGTTTAAAGGCAAGTTCCGTATCGGTTACAATTTCTTGTGGCTCACCAAGAGTATCTACCAACTCTTCTGTTGTCATTCCTGCTTTGACTTCTTTGAAATCCTCATCAGTTAATTCCTTTGCATTGCATCCTACGAGGAGCGTCATAACTATACCAATTGTGAGAAACCTAAAATAGATTGTTTTCATTTATCAGCTTTCCCTTCATTCAATTTCACGACCTTTTATGAGTACCAGATTTTTTCCACACCGAATATTCGTCTTCTTGATTATCAGACTTATAGTTATAGGTCTCATCATCAGGACTTTTCCAGTTCACTCCGCTTCTTACATCAGGATCAACGGTTTTTGGTGGTTCCACATCCAAATGCTCGTGTACGAAGTCATTCTCATCAGCATAATTAAATGAACTCCCATTTGTCATTTGATCTTCAAAATACTCATCGTTATCATAATGAGCTGGATCGCTATCTACTTTTCCATCACTGACATTTAGCACATTCCATTGGCTCACAAAAGCGCCACTTTCATCAATAATGTATTCTGAATGAAAATCTTGGCTGACACGCTTTCTATTCTCGTGTCCGGCCCAATTTTCCTCGTATTTTTGCTGAAGATACTTTTCCTGCTCCTTCTCAGATAATCCTGAAGGCATTGGAACTTTATTATGTAGACGTGCATCTTCACGATACATTTTCTCCCCTTTTAATTCCGCTTTTACATAAGCTTCAAGTGCTTGCTCATCTGTCATACCCTCAGCTTTATACTCATTACGAATATACTCGATATTATGCTTATCGATGTACATTCTAAATTGATGCACTTCTTTTGGTAGTGGCTTTGTTTTATATGCTCCCTGCACGCTTTTTGCAAATAAATTTAAGAATTCATCATGTGGTGGCATTTTCGGGTCAAACGGATAGCCTGTTAATTGCAGCATGCCGTTTTCATCAACTTTTGCACCCATATGAGTTAGTACCAAATTAATTTTCTGCACATCTGTTTTTTTGCTACTCTTAAAGAGCAACAAGTAAATATCTGAGCCAACCAACTTCATTTGATCACCATATTTAGCTAGTTCAGCTTGTGCATTCTCTTTTGTCAACTCCGTATTCAGTTTCTTTAAATACGCATTAATAGCAGCTGAATCCCAGCCATCCGCTTTAAGTTGTTTTATCTGTGACACTACAGCATCTCTATAAACCTTATATTCTTCTTCATTCATGCCTGCTGGCACATCAATGAAATACGTAACGATCGCAGCCATCCCCTTACTCCAGCTCATATCAAGTGATGCTGTACTATAAGTAGCAGTCGATACATCGTAGCCTCTATTGGACTGTACTTCTTCAAGTCCACGCATAATATTTGATATTAATTCATTTGCATAATCAAAATTATCCTTGGATGAATAGTTAAATTGATAGAGGAGGTCTAGCTTCTCTTGCAATTGCCTTTTTGTCATTTCCAATGTGTCAAATAGCGTATCAGCACCATCAATATGTTTCATGTCATCGCCAAATGAATAAAAAATGTTATCAATTCCTCTGACTTGTTCTTCGACTTGTGATTCAATCACATTATTTGTCGATACGTCTGCTTCAAATGAAGTAGGTACTAGTTTGTTCTGCACCATCAATTCACAGCATAAAGAAATTGTTGCTTCTGCAAGCACTTTATAGGTGCTTTCCATATAAGCTTTTGCACTGCTGTAAGTGACTCCTTGCAGGTTGTCGTTGCCAACAAACGCATCTATTGACATTATTACCTGCTCCATGGCTTCAATTATTTCCTTGCAAATGACTTCTGCACTTTCAGCCTGCTTTTTCATCTCATCAAGAAACATATTTAAACTCATACACTACATGACCTCCATTACTATTTTTCTTAATTCATGCTGACAATCATTTTCTTGGTCATCAAGCATTCGTCTTTCCTTGTGCAATTGTTCCAAATGCGTTTCATGATTGTACATCATTCTTTCCGTATTATAATCAAGCTCTTGAGTGTAATTGGATAAAGTATTTTCAAATTCTTGATCGTCTGACCACTCGCTATGAACCTCTTCAAAATGTCTAATACTTTGAAAGCGGAATGCACTCAACGTTTCAAGTTCCTGTTCATATTTCCTAATTTCTAATTGATTCATTTCCTGCTGTTCCCAAATACTGTTCAGTTCTGAACGTTTTAAATCTTCCAGCCTCTCCAGCTCTTGTGTTTCTAGCTTTGAATAATTCATCGTACACCACCTTTGGACATTTGCTTGTCTAAATCATCAAACTTTTCCGCTGATAGCAAAATACGATTAATATCCTTTTCAAACGCCTGTACAAAATGGTCAGCAAGTTTTATCAATTGATTATTTGCAGTGATTTCCTGCTCATTCACTGCTAGTGTCGTATCGTCTGCTTCTTCCACCTTTAGCTGTGTTGCTTTTTCTAATGCCTCTGATGCCTTTCGCATTGCACCCGTGACCGTCGGGCAACTTCTATACTACTCTTAACACTGAAATCCAAAATAATATTCCTCCTAGTCCTATCACTTGCATATTTCATAAATAATGGTATCACAATTATGTAAACTTTTAAATTTAGTTTTTAAATTATGGATAATACGTCAAAATAACTCGTCCAATTTATTTGCGAGATTTCTCTGTTTATTAGGAAATAAGTGGGCGTAAATATTCATTGCTGTCGTGTATCTGAATGCCCTCAGCGTTTGGAGATTAATAGCGGTTCTTCTTTCATTTCTATTAAGAGTGCCATGTGCGAATGCCTAAAATTATGTAGCCTGATTGGTTCTAGCGTTCCTCTTTTGCAAATGGTCGCTATTCGCTTTGTGTACTGATTTCTAGTGGGCGGTATCTCTCTAAACTGGAATACAGGCATATCCTCACTCCAATCAAGTAAATAACTTTCGATAATTTGTTTCTGCTCTGTTTTCCATTTCATCAATATTCTATAAAGCCTAGCATTGATAGGCATTTGCCTCCGTGAGTAGTCCCTGTTTACCAACCATCCAAAAGAGGGATGTCTACCTTTCTATCTAACGGCCTCAGAGGCAAAAGAGATTAGTGAAATGGAACTGATTCATTCTGATTCTGATGATGAGCAGGTGCGTATCACGTTTCCAGTTGAGAAGGGTAGTGCATTAGAAGAATCATCAACTTATGCGGTATCTGATTCAAGTAAGGAGATCCCTAAAAAGTTTACGGTAGAGGGTGAAGGTAAATTTGAGCTTGTCGATAGCCAAAAAATAGATGTCAGCGAAAAGTTCTGGCACATTGAAAATAAATTTTGACACTTCGTCTCGCTACAAGGTAGAACTAGATGAATCATTTATAGAATATAATCCAAGTTTGTTGGGCGTCAATTTGCCAGTGCTATTCAGTACCTTCAGACAGTCTCTTTTTGCCAAACGAAATAAAGGATGATTACGTTTTTGTTGCTGTAAAGGCAAAGCCAGCAGAACTGACACACATTAAGATGAAGTTTAAGCCGTTAGTTGGTAAAGGTCTTCGAGATGAAACCGCGATTGTATTCGAGTTTGATATACCACAATAGTAAGTGGTCGCTTTTTGGCCAGCGCATTTAAAACTGAAAACTGTTATAAACCATTCATTAAACTAATTGTCTTGCACCCCGAACAATGGCTGTTTTGGTCTATCCTTCGGGGTGCATTTCTGGTTTCAAAGATGTAATTATTTTGGCTATACATGTAAAAAAAATTATGTATCATGTATGGGGCTGGTCAACGTGAGGGCCAGCTGTTTTTGGGGTCTACTATTCGTAAAAATAAGGTGGTCAGCATCTAGGCCAGCGTGTATAATAGCAGGTATATCTTTGAAATGAATCTAAGACTATCGTTGTAGCACATGCTGTGAATACTAATTATTACGTGGCTTTTTGTAAGTATGGCGATTCATTTGCTTACTAGACTGCTATTGTGAAAATGTTTGGAAACGATACTCAATGGTCTTTTTCCAGTAGGCACATTTGCTAGAGGATATTCACTGAATGGACAGATAAATGAGAGGAAATATAAATGGCTAAAAAAACGACAAAGTTTGTATGTGGTAGCTGTGGTTATGAGTCACCAAGATGGATGGGTAAATGCCCGGGGTGCAGTGATTGGAATTCAATGGTGGAGGAAGCTGTTATTTCAAAGTCCGCAAATAGTAAAAGCACTGCCTTCGCTCATTCAAAGCCAGTATCGAATCAGAAGCCAGTATCGATTATGGCAGTCGATATCGAAAATGAGCCACGCGTGGAAACTGATCTATTCGAGTTTAATCGTGTACTTGGTGGCGGGATTGTCCCGGGTTCACTTGTTTTAATCGGTGGCGATCCAGGGATTGGTAAATCAACTTTGTTACTACAGGTTTCTTCGCAACTTGCGAGCGCTGATCACCAGGTTCTCTATATTTCTGGTGAAGAATCAGTCAAACAAACTAAACTCAGAGCAGAGAGATTAGATGTAAAGTCTGAAAATCTCTATGTATATTCTGAAACAGATATGGAAATGATTGAACGAGCGATTGAGACAGTTGAACCAAAGTTTGTTGTCATTGACTCAATTCAAACAGTATTTCGTAGTGAAGTGACTTCTGCTCCTGGCAGTGTCTCACAAGTGAGAGAATGTACTGCAGAGCTATTGCATCTTGCAAAATCTAAAGGTATTGCAATTTTCATCGTCGGTCATGTGACGAAAGAAGGCGCTCTTGCCGGACCACGTATGCTTGAGCATATGGTTGATACGGTTCTTTATTTTGAAGGAGAACGTCATCATGTGTACCGAATTCTGCGTGCAGTCAAAAATCGTTTTGGGTCTACCAATGAATTAGGGATCTTTGAAATGAAAGAGAGTGGCTTGGTAGAAGTAGCAAACCCTTCTGAGATTTTCCTCGAGGAACGATCTAAGAATACTGCTGGATCAACTGTTGTTGCTTCTATTGAAGGGACACGTCCAGTACTAGTGGAAATTCAGGCACTGATTTCACCGTCGATTTTCCCAAATCCGCGCCGGACGGCTTCGGGTGTTGATCAAAATCGTGTTTCACTACTGATGGCTGTGCTCGAAAAACGAGTTGGGATGTTGTTGCAGAATCAGGATGCCTACATTAAGGTTGCTGGTGGTATGAAATTATTTGAACCGGCCGTTGATTTAGCGCTTGTGATCAGTATTGCCTCAGGCTATCGTGATACAGCCACCCGTGCAACGGATTGTATTGTTGGCGAAGTCGGGCTTACGGGTGAGGTTCGCCGCGTTTCTAGAATTGAAACGAGAATTCAGGAAGCGGAAAAGCTTGGTTTTAAACGGATTATCATTCCTTCTAATAATTTAAGCGGACTAAAGGTGCGAAGTGGTATCGAGGTGATTGGCGTTGCCTCGGTGAAGGAAGCATTGACAACGTGTTTAGGACGTTTTTAAAGCAATTTCAGCGTGATGGGGATGATTTGTGCTCGAACCTGCTGAGGTGATCGTTAAGCAATATTTAAGAAAATACGGTATAATTTAATGTGAGATTGTCTACTCAAGAACAATCTACATTTCTAAGAAAGGGGTTAGTAAAATGCTTAAACGAATTATTCAATTGACATTTCTGATTGTTGGTGGAGTGCTAGGCGTTGTCTTAATGCCACTATTTTATGAACTCATAAATTTTAATCATTTCTTACTTTCTAATGCAATTTCATCCGCCATAATCGGGGCTGCAATATTCTTTTTCCTTACATTCTGGATTGTAGACTATGTAGTACTTGGGATTAAATGGGTTGAAGGAAAGCTAGTTGTGATTCCGCTTGCAGATATTTTGTTTGGAACACTAGGTTTACTCGTTGGTCTAGTAGTAGCCTTCCTATTTGCAATTCCGCTGGGAGCTTTGGAGATTCAATTTGTTGACCGGGTGATCCCACTTGTTTTGACGATTATACTTGGTTATCTGGGACTAGCGGTAGGCGTGAGTAAGAAGAACGAGTTCATCGGTGTGTTCTCCAACCCAAAGAAAGTTAAGAAATTATATGAAGATGATGATCAGCAGTCATATCCAGCGAAGAAGATCCTCGACACCAGTGTGATTATTGATGGCCGGATCGCAGATGTCTGCCAGACAGGTTTCTTAGAGGGAACAATTATCATTCCGCAGTTTGTTCTAGCAGAATTACAGTATATTGCTGATTCATCTGATACTTTACGTAGAACGCGTGGTCGTCGGGGGCTAGATGTGCTTAACCGTTTGCAAAAGGATTTACCGATCAATGTAGAAATTTACGAAGGTGATTTTGAAGATACGCCGGAAGTAGATGCAAAACTTGTAAAGCTTGCAAAAAAGCTAGATGGTATTTTGATGACGAACGACCTGAACTTGAATAAAGTGAGTGAATTTCAACATGTACCTGTGCTCAATATTAACGATCTTGCCAATGCGGTTAAGCCAGTTGTGATTCCTGGGGAAGACATGATGGTGATGGTGATCAAAGATGGTAAGGAGCATAATCAAGGAATTGCCTATCTTGATGATGGCACAATGATCGTTGTAGATGATGGTCGCAATCATATTGGTAAGAATATTAGCGTGACAGTCACATCAGTCTTGCAAACATCTGCAGGGCGCATGATTTTTGCTAAGTTAAAATCTGCATCTTAATGTTTAGGAACAATTAATAGAACAAATAGCAGGATAAACCTCAAGTGTTTGTAATTAAATGCTTAGAGGTTTATCCTGTTTACAGATAGGATCATTTGGTTAGGAGGCGTATATTTGATGCAATATGAGGTAATCATCCCAGCGGCCGGGGCGGGGACAAGGATGGGAGCGGGCACCAATAAGCTTCTACTCAAACTAGTTGGTCGAACGATAGTAGAATGGACGGTACTAGTATTTGCGCTTGACCCTAATTGCCGGCAAATTATATTACCAGTAAAGGAAAGCGAACAGTCTATATTAGAACGAATTTTTGGGCACGATTCATTTCAGGATAAAATTCGTTTCGTGACCGGAGGCTCTGAGCGTCAGTTTAGCGTTCGGAACGGTCTTGCGGCTGTTGCTAGTGCGACGGAAATAGTCTTGGTTCATGATGGTGCGAGGCCGTTTATTGACCGTGATCAAGTTGGTCGTCTTGTGACGAGTGCCGTTCAGAACGGTGGGAGTGTGCTAGCTGTACGCGTGAAAGATACGATTAAGAAGTGTTCAGATCAATTCGTGACTGAAAGTGTAGATCGTGATCATTTGTGGGCGATGCAAACCCCGCAAGCGTTTCGTGTTGAGCAGTTACGTGCGGCGCATCAGTGGGCCGAAGCGCATGGTTTTCTTGGAACTGATGAAGCCAGTTTGCTAGAAAAGATTGGGCAACCAGTAGCGATTGTTGAAGGCAATTATGAGAATATGAAACTAACGACACCAGAAGACTTGCTATTTGCTGAAGTGATTTTGCAGAGGAGGATGCGTGAACATGTTTAGAATTGGACAGGGATATGATGTGCACCAGTTGGTTGTAGGTAGGCCGCTGATCATCGGTGGTGTCACGATTCCATATGAAAAGGGACTACTGGGTCACTCTGATGCGGATGTATTGCTACATGTTGTAGCCGATGCAGTTCTCGGCGCTATCGCAGAAGGGGATATCGGGAAGCACTTTCCAGATACAGATCACCAGTTTAAAAATGCAGATTCAACATTGTTATTACAACAATGTTGGCAATTAGTGAAAGAAAAGAATTATTGCTTGGGAAATATTGATTGCACAATTATTGCTGAGCAACCGAAAATGCGCCCGTATATCGATCAAATGCGCGCTGTCATTGCGAACCTCCTCGAGACTTCCATTGACAATGTCAATGTGAAAGCTACGACAACTGAACGATTGGGTTTCACTGGGCGTGGCGAAGGGATTGCAGCACAGGCAGTTGTGATACTGAGGAAAACGGAGTTAGTCTAGTGAAACCTTCACTTATCAACTAGTTGTATAGAATAGAAATGCAATCATTTTTAATAGGGTTGGATGGGACGACACCTGATTTTAGCCAAAGGTTATTCGTTCCATCTTTTTTGGTCGATGCTTTACAAATGACTATAAAATGCTTGCTTGAGATTATATTAGCCTAAATGAATAAGGCTGACCGAGTTGTCTGAAACAGATGGATTAGGCAGATGGATAGACTGGAGAGCTCCATATAAAAAGCACTTAAAATGATCTACTATTGAAGTTTCTTGCAATTAATTCTACAATAAGACAATCAAAGCGTTTTAATCTGAAATAAGCAAAAGGAGTAATCGAGTCATGACGAAAGAAATTAGAGTGCGTTATGCACCAAGTCCAACGGGGTATTTACATATCGGGAATGCGCGTACTGCGCTATTTAACTATTTATTTGCAAGAAATACGGGGGGCAAATTTATTATCCGGATTGAAGATACGGATACAAAGCGAAACATTGAGGGTGGTGAGCTTAGCCAACTGCGCTATTTGAAATGGCTTGGCATTGACTGGGATGAGAGCATTGACGTCGGTGGTCCCGTAGGTCCCTATCGCCAGATGGAACGCCTAGATATTTATCAGCAATATTGTGATGAACTTCTGAGCAAGGGGCAAGCGTACAAATGTTATTGTACTGAAGCAGAGCTTGAAGCAGAACGCGAGGCACAAATGTCACGAGGTGATAACCCGCTTTATTCAGGTAAGTGTCGCTATTTGACGAGCGCGGAACAGCTAGCACATGAAAACGCGGGCCGAAAGCCAAGCATTCGTATTGTCGTACCGCAAGGGAAAACATATGTCTTTGATGATATGGTAAAAGGACAAGTGAGCTTTGAGTCAGATGGCATTGGCGATTGGGTAATTGTCAAAAAAGATGGGATTGCAACGTATAACTTTGCTGTTGTCGTAGACGATTATTTGATGAAAATTAGCCATGTATTGCGTGGGGATGATCATATTTCCAATACGCCAAAACAAATGGTTGTCTACGAAGCACTTGGGTGGGAGATGCCAACCTTCGGTCACATGACATTGATTGTCAACGAAAGTAGAAAGAAACTGAGCAAGCGAGATGGTTCAATTATTCAATTTATTGAGCAGTATGATGACCTTGGTTACCTTCCTGAAGCCATGTTTAACTTCATTACACTACTTGGGTGGCATCCTGGCGGTGAGGAAGAACTATTTAGTAGAGATGAATTTATCAAATTGTTTGACCCTGCGAGATTATCAAAATCACCAGCATTGTTCGATACGCAGAAATTAGAATGGGTCAATAATCAATATATGAAAAAAACTGATCTTGATATTCTTGTCTCGTTAGCAGTGCCGCATTTAGTTAGTGCGGGACGGTTACCAGAGAAAATAAGTCCAGAAGAAACAGTGTGGGTGCATAAATTGGTTGATTTATATAAAGAACATATGAGCTTCGGCGCTGAAATCGTTGAACTATCAGCATTGTTCTTCCAAAATGAGATTACGCGCGATGCAGAAGGTATGGAGATTCTTGCTGGTGAGCAGGTACCTGTTGTTTTACGTGCATTCCTTGCTGAGGTTGAGCAATTATCTGTGTTTTCTGCGGATGAAATAAAGGCAGTCATGAAGCGTGTGCAGAAGGAAACTGGTCATAAAGGCAAGCTCCTCTTTATGCCAGTCCGTGTCGCGATTTTTGGTGAGGTACATGGACCAGATTTGATGAAATCAATTGAATTACTTGGACGAGAACAAGTCGTTGCCCGCGTGAATGCACTTTTGTAAGTACAAAAGTGTTGAAGCGTGAGAACGAATGGTGGAAATCAGTATTAAACCAATGAATAAATGCTCCTATCGGGATGATCGGGGCTGTTTTTTGGCCCTCAGCTGCGGAAGCTACCGATTGACTTATTGGAATATTTTAGTGTTTATTATTGAAATAATGGCTTCTCATGACAATGATTTACCAACTGTTTTTGTCCCCGAAATTATATTCTAGCCGGTAAATGGAGAAAATGAATTGGAAATACTTTTTAAAGTGGAAAACTTTCTATTTTTGATCATAAGCTTCACTGTTTTTGGTGTATGATTAAAAGGTCCGGGAATCGGCAAAATGGTTTTATCTTAATCAATGGAAGAGTCGCGCCACTGAGCCGCGGACGTTGTAATATCGCTTTAAAAGGATACTGAACGAAGCCTACACAGAAGCTAGTCATTTTCACGTTTTTAGGCACAGTTTTGCAACAAGGGTATAAGAGCTGACTTTGATGCCAAGGGCCTGAGTGGATTTCTGGGGTATCCTAAGTTTGAAGATTGTTCATCCTTCAAAGAAAATGAAACAAGTGCAGGTGACTTCATTATTTTCTGTTAAAGACAGGAATGAAGCTGTATCTGTGGAGCAGGTAGTTGTCTAAATTGCTAATTCAATACACGTGCCCAATTTGCGGACTACTTAGCGTGACTGACGATTGTTTTAATGTATTTTTAGCGCTTTTTTAGATAAAATTCGGTGGTTTCAGTACACAAAAAAGATGAATTAGGGTATAGTAATAGAATAATAAAAAAAGCGTTGAACAAGGATAAGTACGTACTCATACTGTTTGAAAGAGAAAACCATCTTAGGCTGAAAGTGGTTAAACAGAAAATGCTACGGAAATGCCCCTTGGAGTCTTTTGTTGAAAACGAGATATTCGTGAGTAAACGAAGCGTATCTTCACGTTACGAAGAACTAAGATGGGAAGCAAGATTTATTGTGCCCTAATCAGAGTGGAACCGCGCACGAGACGCCTCTGTCATTATTGACAGGGGTTTTATTTTTTTTTCACATAGGTGTTTAAGTGAATCGTTAAATAATAGGAATTTTCCAAAAGGAGCGGTACCATTGATAAAGATTTTTAATACGATGACAAGACAGAAGGAAGTATTTGTCCCAATTGAGGAAGGGAAGGTCAAAATGTATGTGTGCGGTCCGACTGTGTACAACTACATTCATATTGGTAATTCACGCCCGGCAATGGCATTTGATACGGTGCGAAACTACCTAGAGTATAAGGGATATGAAGTTGAGTATATCAGCAATTTCACTGATGTTGATGATAAGTTAATTCGGGCGGCAGAGGAACTAAAGTCAGATGTTCCAACCATTGCTGAGAAATTTATTGAGGCATTCTATGAGGATACAGCAGCTCTCGGCTGTAAACGTGCTACTCACCACCCTCGGGTTATGGAGCATATGGACATTATTATCGAGTTTATTGCTGAACTTGCCCAAAAAGGGATGGCCTATGTGTCGGAAGGTGATGTGTATTACCGTACGCGCAGTTTCAAATCATATGGCAAACTTTCACAACAATCAATAGATGATCTCAGGGTCGGTGCGCGGATTGATGCTAGTGAGAAGAAGGAAGATCCGCTTGATTTCGTCCTATGGAAAGCAGCGAAGCCTGGGGAGATTAAATGGGAGAGCCCGTGGGGAGAAGGTCGCCCTGGCTGGCACATCGAATGTTCCGCAATGGCGCGTAAATACTTAGGTGATACGATTGATATTCATGCTGGTGGGCAAGATTTAGCATTCCCGCATCATGAGAACGAAATTGCCCAATCAGAAGCGCTCACAGGCAAAACGTTTGCGAATTATTGGATGCATAATGGATTTCTAAATATTGATAATGAAAAAATGTCGAAATCACTTGGGAATTTCATTCGGGTGCACGACCTGATTCAAGTCATTGATCCGATTGTTTTTCGTTTCTTCATGCTATCAGTACATTACCGACATCCGATTAATTATAGTGAGGATTTGCTACAGGGTGCTAAGGTTTCGCTTGATCGAATTAAGACGGCTTATGAGAACTTAAAACACCGCGAAGAGGCAAGTACGAATTTAACAACAAATGATGAAGAGTGGCTCGCAAAACTGACTGATTTACGCCAGCAATTTGAAACAGCAATGGACGATGACTTTAACACGGCGAATGCGATTTCTGTATTGTTTGAGCTTGCGCAACAGGCAAACTATTATTTACTCGAAAAAAATACAGCTACCATAGTGATAACCGCTTTTCTAAATGAGTTTGAAGTTATCTCAGGCGTGTTAGGGATTCGGTTAGCATCAAACGACACGTTAGATGAATTTGTCGAGAAGTTAATTGCTAGGCGGATTGAGGCTCGTAAAAACCGTGATTTTAAAACATCAGATGATATTCGCGATCAATTAAAAGAGATGAATATTGTGCTCGAGGATACAGCACAGGGGACAAGGTGGAGGAGAGGTTAGTGAATGAATAAGACTGTGAATGCACGCGGAATGAATAGTTTGGCGCTTGCTTACATGGGTGATGGTGTCTATGAGGTGTACGTTCGGCACCATCTCCTTTCAAGTGGTCGCGCTAACCCGCATAAGCTCCACCGCGAGGCGACGAAATACGTATCCGCAAAAGCACAATGTGCTGCGGCGTTATATTTAATCGAGAACAATTTACTAACAGAAGAAGAAGTAGCAATATTGAAACGTGGAAGAAACGCTAAATCAGGGACTGTGCCAAAGAACACCAGCGTTGCAACATACAAATACGCAACAGGGTTTGAAGCATTAATTGGCTATTTATACTTTGATGAGCAAGCAGCGCGCTTAGATGAAATTTTGGTACTTTCAGTCGCGTTTTGCGGAAGGGAGGATTCAAGTTGGAAGATTTAATTATGGGTAGAAATCCGATTATGGAGACATTGCGATCAGAGCGAGATATTCATAAGATTTGGATTCAAGACGGAATTCAAAAGGGACAAATACAACCGTTACTACAGCTAGCAAACTCGCGGAAAATCGTTGTTCAAACAGTTGCTAAGCAGAAACTTGATCAGATGGTTACCGGGAATCATCAAGGTGTGGTTGCGCAAGTGGCTGCTTACCAATATGCTGAGGTGAGTGATATTCTAGCAATGGCTAAGGAGAGAAATGAACAGCCTTTCTTGCTGATTCTTGATGAGCTTGAAGATCCACATAACCTAGGGTCAATTTTGCGTACAGCGGATGCAATTGGTGTCCATGGTGTCATCATTCCGAACCGGCGCTCCGTTGGGCTGACAGCAACAGTTGCAAAGGCATCGACAGGTGCGATTGAGTATGTGCCAGTTGCTAGAGTAACGAATCTTTCGCAAACGATAGAGACGTTGAAAAAAGAAGGGCTATGGATCGTGGGGACAGATGCTAGTAATAGTCAAGATTATCGGTCAATTGATGGGCAAATGTCGCTCGGGATAGTCATTGGTAGTGAAGGTAAAGGGATAAGCCGTGTTGTCAAAGAGAAATGTGATTTTCTTATTCAATTGCCAATGGTCGGTCATGTTACTTCATTAAATGCCTCTGTGGCGGCTAGTTTGTTGATGTATGAAGTTTATCGAAAGAGAAATCCGCTTGAGACTAAATAGGAAACGGCAAATCATTTTACGGTTTGCGAGCAAACGATTACACTAGGAATACGACGAGGTTACCTCGGTGAGCAACTTATTTGAAGTTTTACGATAAAAATACCGATGATTATGGTTCGATTAAGAAAATATTTGATAACAGCGAAGGGGGAGAATAGGATGTTTTCAGAGTTACAGAGAATGGATTATTCGACTCTTGCTGATGAAAAAGTCGTCTTGATATTTCAAGCTGGCGATACCGATGCGCTTGATTATTTGATTCAAAAATACAAAAATTTTGTTCGAGCAAAATCAAAACCATATTTTATCGTTGGGGCTGCAAAAGAAGATCTTTATCAGGAAGGAATGATTGGTTTATTTAAAGCGATTCGTGACTATCATGATGATAAGGATTGTTCGTTTATTACTTTTGCTGAAATTTGTATTGTTCGCCATGTGATTACGGCTGTGAAATCAGCAACTAGGCAGAAACATCGCCCACTAAACTCCTACATTTCGTTGGATAAGCCGATTGTGGATGATGAGTATGCTGAACGAACGATGCTTGATGTGGTGGATTTACTCAAAGAGGTGAGTCCGGAAGAAATCCTTGTTAGCCGCGAAACAGCGAGAGCTGCCCGAGAGCAAACATTGTCATTGCTCAGTAATCTAGAAAAGCAGGTGCTTGTTCTTTATGTAGAAGGACGAAGCTATCAGGAAATTGCTGAGATGATTGGCAAATCGACAAAAACAATTGATAACGCTTTGCAGCGAATTAAGAAGAAGGCGCTTGCTGCCTCAAGCGATAAGTCGTGGATGTGAAAATCAGCAGTTAAATTGTTTATTTGTACAATTCTCGTCAGTATGGTAATCAGCCTAATTGACTGTAGAGCAAGGTGATTTGATTGAGAAATCCGCAAAATTTACGTTAGATTGACATCTATAGCTAAAGTGTGGTAGAATTCGTCAATAGGTGTATTGTACGTGTTGACGGTTTTAATACGTGTACCAATAGAATGTATATGCTAAATAGTGGACAATGGCCATAAGAAATTAGCGCTAGCGAAGGGTTTATACCTCGGATTTCACATGCGCGATACACAGAACAATATTTGAAATTAGTATTTGCGGGGGATTATAGAATGAAAAGTGTAGTTGGATTTTTTCGTGGTGTTGGTCGTGAGGTAAGAAAAACAAGCTGGCCAAAAAGAAAAGAACTTACCAAGATGACAATAACAGTATTCACCACAGTTATCTTAATGATGGTATTCTTTGCTATTACTGACCTTGGCTTCTCAGCCTTGATTCGATTAATTTTGGAGTAGGTCTTTTTGCACTGCTAAATGATTGTTTTTCTGTAACGATATGCTATAATGAACTAAGTTATTTGAAACCCTCCTAAGGGTTTTTTAATTTGTCCAAATGTACCATGAAATGATAGAAGGATTTGTATGATGCCCTGAATAAAACAGAAGAAACTTTTAACCCTGAGGAGAACTTGAAATGGAAAAACAATGGTATGTAGTCCACACGTATTCTGGTTATGAAAATCGTGTAAAGCAAAATCTAGAAAAGCGTGTAGAAACAATGGGAATGGCAGATTTCATCTTTCGCATTATCGTTGCAGAGGAGGATGCCGAAACGGTAACTAAGTCAGGCGTGAAGAAGCAGATTAAGAAGAAGGTATTTCCGGGTTATGTGCTAGTTGAGATGGTGATGACGGATGAATCTTGGTATGTTGTGCGGAACACGCCAAATGTAACCGGATTTGTTGGTTCGTCTGGTTCAGGATCTAAGCCGAATGCACTTTTGCCAGAGGAAGCAGATTTTATACTACGTGAAATGGGATTTGAAGATCGTAAAATGATGTATGATTTTTCAGTTGGTGATGTTGTGAAGATTATTGAAGGTGCGTTCGAGAACTTTACTGCGAAAGTAGAAGCGGTTGATATGCAGAAGACAAAACTGACAGTATTCGTTGATATGTTTGGTCGTGACGTCCCAGCTGACTTAGATTTTGCAGCAGTTGAAAAGTTATAATGCATCAGTGTTGCCAAGGTGGGCTTGCTATATTTAAATAATAAACAGCTTAGTCATTTTAGTCTGACCCTAAGAAATGGGACACCAGACAAAAACAGTTATGCTGTACAGAATTGCTCTCGGTAAGAAACCGGGGGCAATTTATTTAGTTTTAATTGAATAGGTTCGTTGTACTAATAATAGATGTATACGTCCACTAACTCAATGATTTGTTCGTTGGTAGCGTTAAAATCTTGAGAGTAGAAAACTTCGCTTTTCTAGTGAGAGAAGAAAGACTCAATGAGAACATTGTCATAGTACATGCCTTTGGCCGACATGATTTGAACGATGTTCTTTTCCTTTACATACATTTGAAATCTTGGTGATGTATAAATGCTACCTTGATCTGAATGCAAAAAGACAGTTTCAATTTTCCGTTTAATTAAATCAGTCTTTTTAACAGCTTCATTTTTTTAAAGTGCTTAAATTTCTTTGGGCGAACTTTGGCTTGGAGTTTATTTTCACGCATGATTCTATGAACTTTTTTGTGATTAACTACTAGCCCATACTTCCACCTAGGCTCTGCAGTAACTCATCTGTAGCCATATCTATATTTATGGTTAATACAAATGGTTTTAATTAGCTGTATAACATCCTCATCTTTGTTGCTTACTTTTCTTTTTCCAACGATAGTAGCTTGATTTAGGGATCTCAAGAAACGATAACGTGTTCATTAGACATGGATTCGATTACCCCAATCAAATCACTTTTAGTCTTTTTCTCAAGAGCCCATTTAACTTTGCCAGTAGTTTATTGTGCATTTCAAGTTGCTTAACGCGTATTTTCAGTAGGTCTATTTCGCTCATTTCATCGATCCATTTTTGAAAGCTA
The DNA here is from genome assembly GCA_031554215.1 of Caryophanales bacterium. Classification (GTDB taxonomy): domain Bacteria; phylum Bacillota; class Bacilli; order JARBTR01; family JARBTR01; genus JAVBKE01. The sequence goes on along the minus strand of JAVBKF010000169.1, from coordinate 43 downwards.
TATTGCTTTCCTATGGGTTGTTCAAACCGATGGGTCTTGCATT
>JAVBKF010000148.1:0-3281 GCA_031554215.1 Caryophanales bacterium | reverse complement strand
TGTCAACAATGGAAATCAAAGCCTACCCAGCAAGCGCTGTGGTTATGGCCACTGGTGGACTAGGACTTATTTTCGGAAAATCAACCAACTCAACTATTTGCACTGGTTATGCTGCAGCAAGACTATATGAACAAGGCGCTTACTTCTCAAACGGTGAATTCGTTCAAATCCATCCAACAGCGATTCCGGGTGATGATAAGAACCGTCTGATGAGTGAATCTGCTCGTGGAGAAGGCGGACGTGTTTGGACTTACAAAGACGGCAAACCATGGTATTTCCTCGAAGAGAAATATCCTAAGTACGGCAATCTAGTCCCACGTGATATCGCAGCGCGTGAAATCTTTGATGTCTGTGTCCGCCAAAAACTTGGTGTGAACGGTGAGAATAAAGTTTTCCTTGATCTCTCACATCTCGATGCTAAGTTCTTAGATAATCGGCTTGGCGGGATCATGGAGATCTACGAAAAGTTTAAAGGCGATGATCCTCGGAAAATCCCGATGCAAATCTTCCCTGGCGTACACTACTCTATGGGTGGACTTTGGGTCGATGAGAATCAACAAACGAATATCCCTGGTTTATTTGCAGCTGGTGAATGTGACTATTCTCAGCATGGTGCAAACCGGCTTGGTGCAAACTCCTTATTGTCAGCCGTATATGGCGGTATGGCATCAGGTCCAGCAGCGCTTGCTTACGCAAATGCTAGCGAAGTGAGCCTAGATGATTTGCCGAAAAATATCTTTGACACACAAGTACGAGTGGATATCGAGAAATACCAATCAATTCTTGCCATGAACGGCACTGAAAATGCTTATAAGCTTCACCAAGAACTTGGAGAACTGATGACAGACAACGTCACTGTCGTGCGTGAAAACGACCGATTGATGGAAACATACAAAGCGCTTGAGACGTTTAAAGAACGCTATCAGAACATCAACATTGATGATTCTGCTAAATGGAGCAACACCAGTAGTATTTTTATCCGTCAACTGGAAACGATGATTAACCTGGCACAGGTCATCACACTGGGGGCTTATCACCGAAATGAGAGCCGGGGGTCACACTACAAGCCTGAGTTTCCGGATCGTAACGATGATGAGTGGTTAAAAACAACAATTGCCACATTTAACACAGAAACCAAACTGCCTGAACTACAGTATGAGGCGGTTGACATTTCATTGATTAAGCCACGTAAACGTGACTATACAAAAAAATAAGGTGGTGGATATAGGTGAGTAGCAAAAACATTCAAGTACTGATCACACGGCAAAATAATCCAAAAAGTAGTCCGTATACGGAGGAATTTAGCATCCCATATCGCCCGAATATGAATATCATTGCGGTGCTAATTGAAATTCAAAAGAATCCTGTTAATGCTAAAGGTGTAAAAACAACACCTGTAGTGTGGGAATCTGTTTGTTTAGAAGAGGTTTGTGGCGCTTGTTCAATGCTCGTCAACGGCAAAGCGCAACAATCTTGTTCGAGTCTTATCGACCAATTGGAGCAACCTATCAGACTCGCACCACTCAGTACATTCCCTGTGGTTCGCGACCTACTTGTCGATAGACAAAGAATGTTTGATTCTTTACGTAAAGTAAAAGCATGGGTACCGATTGATGGTTCGTTTCCACTCGGTTCTGGTCCAAGACTGCCAGAAAGAACGCGCGAATGGGCCTATGAATTATCGAAATGTATGACATGCGGTTGTTGTTTGGAAGCCTGTCCGAACGTGAATTCAAAATCAAGCTTTATTGGTCCGGCTGCCATTTCTCAGGCTCGGCTTTTTAACGCCCACCCAACTGGTGAATGGCATAAGGAAGGCCGCTTAGATGCGCTAATGGGCGAAGGTGGTCTCACAGAGTGTGGCAACTCACAAAACTGTGTCAGAGCTTGTCCAAAAGGCATTCCACTGACAACATCCATTGCCCATATGAACCGCCAAGTGGTCGTTCATTCTTTTAAGAAATTCTTAGGAAACTACTAACAAATAATCGGTTCGTAGTGCGACCGCGCTTGAGAGCGGAGCACTACGAACCGATTTTCATGATTGAGGCTTATGGAGAAATCATTTAGATCTAGCTGAGGACTAGATGGCTTTTCACACTGGCTCAAGCTAGAGAACTTAAAAAGCCCCACATGTACTGCAAGGCATATCCGTATTTTCATTCACTTTTATTAAAAGAATATTACCCACGCATTTACAATTAAGAAATCTGCACTGATGATCCGCTATTTGTATCCGGCTCATCAAACTTATAACCAATCCCGCGTACCGTTTTCAAGTAACACGGTTTTTTCGTATCTTTTTCAATCTTATCCCTGAGCCGGCTGACATGGATATCAATCACGCGAATGTCTCCATCATACCAGCTCCCCCATACAGCATCGAGTAACCTTTGACGACTAAAGACTTGTTTCCGGTTTCTGCAAAAGAATGCAAGTAGTTCAAATTCCTTGACGGTTAAATCAAGCTTCTCCCCATACAAGTAGGCATCGAAGCGGTCAGGAAAGACAGCCAGTGCTCCGACATTCATTTTCATTACATTATCAGGCTTCACTTCTGTTCTACGCAGAACTGCCTTCACGCGCGCAACCACTTCCCTTGGACTAAATGGCTTCGTCAAATAATCATCGGCTCCGAATTCCAGCCCCAAAATCCGGTCATACTCCTCAGACTTTGCTGTCAGCATGAGGATCGGTGTCTGAACGCCCTCTTGTCGTAGCTTTCTACAAATTTCAAATCCGTCCATTTGCGGTAGCATCACATCCAGAATAATGAAATCAAATTCACTCGTTAAAGCAAGGCGGAAGCCAACATCACCACTGTTAGCCAGTTGCACTTTATAGCCAGCTGTTTCTAAATTATATTGTAGTAACTGACATATCGTTAGCTCATCTTCAACAACAAGTACTTGTCTGCTCATTTTCTTCTCCCTCTGCCCTAAAGCATCTCGAAAACGTTAAGTTACCAGCCTTGCCTAACCCTCATGTACAATCTGCCTCAGTCCACACTCTCCCCATCAACCAAACTGCCCCGTCACATACTCCCTTGTTTTGATGCTTTGTGGGTTTTCAAACAACTGCGCTGTATCTGAGTACTCAACCACTTCACCGTGCAGGAAAAAGGCAGTCTTATCAGAAATCCTTGCAGCTTGTTGCATGTTATGTGTCACAATCAGTATCGAATATTGTTGCTTCAAATCATTCATCAATTCCTCTATTTTCAGCGTAGAAATCGGATCGAGTGCTGATGTTGGTTCATCCATTAAAATCACTTCGGGCTC
>JAVBKF010000047.1:0-3839 GCA_031554215.1 Caryophanales bacterium | reverse complement strand
CCGCCACATCGCCCGGCTCGACTACCAGTAAGGATGCGCCGTCATGAAGATGATCACGATCCAGCAGCCCTGGGCCTGGGCCATCTTCAACGGCAAGGACATCGAAAATCGGACCTGGCTGACCAAGCACCGCGGCCCTCTGGCGATCCACGCCGGCAAAAGGTGGTCCAACCGTGGAGCTGAGAGCCCCCTGGTCACCACCGCCGCCTGGAAGGCGTGGGATGAGGGAAGCGACCTCCCGCGCCCGCTTGCGCACAGGCACGGCGCAGACTTCGTGTCCCAGGAGGACTTCGACATTGGCGCCGTGCTCGGCACCGTCAACCTCGTGGACTCCCACTGGGAGACCGACGGGTGCTGCTCGGACTGGGCGGAGTCGTCGTACCTCGACGCCGACGGCGTCCTCCGCACCCGCATCGCGCACCACGTCTACGAGGACCCGGTCCGATTCGATGAGCCGATCCCTGCCAAGGGCGCACTGAACATCAGGACGATCAAGGACCCTAATCTGGTCGCCGCGATCCGGGCAGCTGCCTGACGTGCGCGACGCCTTCCCGATCGTCTGCATGCTCGGCGACCGCCTCGCCCGGGAGCGCACCGGGTGGCGCGACACCAAGGCCCTCATCGTCCTCGTCGCCCAAGCCGGCGACTGGAACGGCGCATCCTGCCTGGCCGACGCCCTCGGCGTCAGCCCAGACGCACAAGAACAGATCTACCTCGAAGTCACCACCGGTGGGGGAGCGACCCCACCACCACGCAACCGACAGAAAGCACCCACCCCATGACCACCGCGCCCAAGACCGCGAACCCCCTCGTCTTCCTCGACATCGAGACCACCCACCTGGACCCGCGTCTCGCTGACGTCATCGAGGCCGCGTGGGCCGTCGAGGACGAGGACACCAACCAAATCATCTTCGAACACACCCTCGAGCACGCGGACCCAGAGGCGCTGCGCATCAACCGCTACTGGGAGCGAGGCATGGACCGGTCCTGCGGCGACGGACGCGGCGTCACCCCGCACCGCATGCAGTTCATCCGCGACCTGACCGGCGCGACGATCGTCGCTGAGAACTACGGCTTCGACTGCGGTCACCTGCTCCGCAAGCTCGGCCTCGAGCCGTGGCACTACCGCAAGGTCGAGCTCTCCTCGCTCGCGATGTACGCGTTCGGCCTGGATCGTCCCGAGGGGCAAACCAAGACCGCGGTCCGGATGCGCGACCTCGGCTACGAGATACCCGAGGACGGGATGCACGAGGCGGTCGGCGACGTCGAGTGCCTGCGCGCGTGCTTCCGCGCGCTCATGGACCTGCGCGCACGCACGCGCGGACCCGCCGATCAGCTGCCCATCGCGCGGACGGTCGTGCTCGCATGATCACCGGGTCGGACGTGATCCTCGAGCTCGACGGCGGGGGACCAATGGGGTTCCTGCTCTACGGCGACGACATCGACCTGGACGAGATCGAGGTGTTCCTCTCCACCGAGGTTGAGGAGTGGTGGTACGACGAGGGCCCAGAGGATGGGTTCGACGTCCTCGCCGAGTGCTACGTCCGCAAGGTGCCGATCACGAGCGGCGAGGACGAAGGGTCCATGCGCTACGTCTACGCCAACACCCCGGGCCCGGGCGCACGGAAGTGCACCCGGGTCGAGGCGTACTCGTCCTGGGGCTACTGGTGCATGAACCACATCTTCGAGCCGGCCAGCACCGGGATCCCGGTGGAGCGCGTCGCCGACCCGATCTGGCCGATGGTGCTCGCGCGCATCACCTCCGCGGAGGAGCGCGCGCGCCACCCGGACTGGACCCGCCCGCGCGACGGGAACGCGACCGTCTACCTCTGCAGCGACTGCGCGCGCGCCTTCCACGCGCGTGAGGATCGCGCGCGCTGGGAGCACATGCGCGCGTTCCACACCGAGCGCGGCGAGCACGAGGCCGCTGCGCGCTACGAGGAGAGGCTGCGCGCAGCATGAGCACCACTGATGGCCCGGAGTCGATCGCCCACTGGGAGCGCGTGCGCTTCGACCTCCCTCTCCCGCTCGACCTGGCCCGCACGATCACGAGCCTGATCGGCTCGGCCTACCCGTCCACCGTCATCGACACCAGCCACTCCTTCCGCTCCCAGATGGTGCTCGCGATCAACCCCGCCGACCGCCGCGCCAAGCCCGTCGGGAAGCGCAAGGCCGCCGCGTTGAAGCAGCACCAGCCCGACGACCCGATCGAGGACGGCAGCCTCACACAGATGGACGCCGGCGGCACCAAGATATCGATGTCCCACGAGCTGCGGCTGCAGCTGGGCGGGATCTGCGCGGACCTCCTCGAAGCATTCGGCGAAGAAGGCGTGGACGTCGAGAACTACATCGAGTGGTCTCTGACCGCGCCGGCGACCGAGGAGCGCGCGGAGGAGACGTACGTGCTGTGGGCTGCGCGCGGCGTCACCCAGACTCCCCACGCGCTGCGCACGCGCGCCGAGGAGCATCTGCGCGCACAGACCGCGCGCCTGCGCGCGTTGGCTGACGACCTCGAAGCGCGCTGCCCAGGTGACGACGACAAGCACACGAAGTGCGTCGGTGCGCGCGTGCGCGCGGCCATCGGGACGGTGGGGGAGTGATGACTACTGCCGAGCATGACGCGATCCGCAGGACGCGCTGGGACGCCGTTCCCGGCTCTGTCTGGCGATCCCGCGACCCGCGCGACGATGGACGCACGTTGACCGTCGAGAGCGTGGATTCGTCCGTTGCTCACTACGGCACCGGCTTCGTCCACGTCCGGTCGGTCCGTCGCTCGGCCATGCGGATCCGCACCCTGCTCGACCGGTACGAACTGGTCTCTCCGCCCGCTGACCAGAAGGAGGCCAGCGATGGCTGAGAACACGCCTGCGGGCGAGATAGACGCGCTCCAAGACGTGCAGAAGCGGCTCCTGCGAGCCGCCGATCACCTCGACAGTCTCGCCTCCCAGAAGGATGTCGGCTCGCCCGAGCGGGCGCGTCTGCGCGTGAAGCGTGAGGGTGTTCTGTTGGCCGAGTCCTACGTAGCCGAATCTCTGCGCACATCGTCCGGTCCGACGGGCGGTGAGTAGTGATGGCTGCCGAGAGTGACGCGATCTCGCTAGGCGTCGATCCGCACAGTTCTGGGCGGATCTTCGCTCCGGGAGAGGACTGCCGCCGCGGCGATCTGCCCGTGCCGCAGCGCTCGGGCGTCGTCCTCGCTGAGGTCTCGCATCGGGACTGCGAGCGCTCGGAGTCCACGCTCGATTCGCTGCGCTCGACCTACGATGCCAACGTGGGAGCCCAGCGCGGAGGCGATGTCCGAGGTGGCAGCCGGGCCGACTCCCACAGTGAGGAACGTGCGGAGCGCCTCGTCAATCGCAGCCGCGGTCCCGAGCCTGATGGTCACCGATCCAGGCTGCTGGTCGCGCCAGCGGTAGATCGTCTGCCGGGTCACGCCGGCGACGTCGGCGACCGCGGTCACCTGCTGGCCGTCCTCGAGCGCCACTCGGACTGCGGCCATCAGGGCGTTGTTGGCATCGCGGGCCGCAGTTGCTGCCAGCCGTACCCCGGTCAGGCCGACCGGGGTGTCGTCAAGCGCGGCCATCGGGTCATGGTCAGACATTCGTCACTCGCCCCGCGCGTGGCGCGCTGCCGTCATGATGTAGCCGGCGCGGTCGAACCGGGCGGCGCCGGCGTGTCCCTCACGGTCCGCCTGGTTGTACGCGTCCAGCACGCCCTGCACGCCAGCCTCTGTGGCGCGCTCGCCGTACAGCCGTGCGCCGATGAGGTAGTGGACGCTGACCGTTGTCTCGTCGTCGTACTGCTCGACACCTTGACCGAAGATGGCCACCAGTCGGCCG
>JAVBKF010000240.1:0-2569 GCA_031554215.1 Caryophanales bacterium | reverse complement strand
AGGTAATTTCTCCTGGACCACCGGCAGTAGGATCAAAGAAAACGTTCCAAGGCCCGGTAATTTCTTTAGATTCTGAATTGGATTTCACACGGATAGTTCTGATTTTACCACTAGCAGCAATCAACTCATACTTACCTGACTGATATCCCGAAAATATCCATTCATTTTCAGTATTTGCTGAAATTTTAACTTCCGGTAAACTGTTTTCGCTCGATGTCATATTGATGGACTGCTCATCAGTACCAGACACTATATTTATTTTATCATTGATTGAAAATTCAACCGTCAGAGTTTTAAGAACCCCAAAAGCAGGGTCGTCATCCTTAGCCATATCTGCAACCTGAAACATCAGGCTCCCCCTATTGATGAGGGACTGTACTTTTTTTGTTACATCTCTGGAACGTGTGGAATCACCTGTCACTCCATAGTTTGCCTTGATAATATGAATGGTGTTTTTTTGAATATCATCCATACTCCAAACCGATTTCCCGTCAAGCTTCAGTGCTACTATAGGATCAATCCCCAAAGACGATTTCTCGAAAACTACAAATGTAGAACCATACGGTTCTAATTGAAGACGGACACGGGTCGTACTTTTACTTTCCTTATAGGTGACCGAGTTTTCCATCTGACCATTATCCGGATGCCATAATTCAGGCTGGCGTCCAGTTATACGAAAATTGGCAAATGTCTGGATCTTTTCAGGATACGGATTGGCAACAAAATAAACATCGGCATCACCGATACGACGATGAATCCAACGCAAAGGAATGGCAGACTCAAAATCAGGAGAAAGTCCCTTTTCTGCTAAAATTTCCGGAGCCGTTTTGCCGGTAAAAATGTGCCCGGAAGCCCATAGATCTGCTGCGGTTTTGCGCAATTTTTCATCTCCAGCACCAAAGTCTACCAAATTAGGTGATTTTACAGGATGAGAAGTAGGTCCAATAATGAGAGCTCCGGCATCTGCTAATTGCTTAATTTTATTTAACAGGGCAGGTGTCATCATTTCGACTGGCGGCAATACCAAAGCCTCGTAAACCATCCCGCTGGGTAAAACAATCTTTCCGTCTTTCACACTCATACCATTAAGCACAATGTCTGCTGAACAGCCATCAAAACCATAGCCACCTCGTATATGTGAAGCAATTTGTGTCTCTTCAGGAGCGTAAAAACTACGTGGAGTACCTTCCGGAGCCAGATAAATAAGGTCGGCCACAAACTGCCCCTGTTGCAGAAGACTCTGGCATCGTGTCAAATACTCGTGCCAAGCTTTTGATTGTTCCCACCACGTCTGAGTGCGTTCGTAATGAACACCAAAAGGTCCCATACTTATTCCGGGTGCGGTATTGAGAAATGGTTGTGCAGCATATCGATGAAATACCATACGGTTAATTCCTTCGCAAAATGCCCAGTCGCCAAGATCTTTCATATTACCAGGATAAGCTTGCCATTTTTCTGATCCCCATGAAGTATATGCTTCTGCACCGATAATTTGTTTGCCATAGATATGTCCTGCAGAAGCCATTTGCGTGCAACTAAAATCTCCTTCATATTTACCGTGCCACCAAAATTCAGCCATGGGTTCATCCGCCTGACTTGCATAAGTGATGTCGTCGGCAGGTTCACCATACGCTTCAATGGATAAACGAAGTCCGTTTTTGTGGGCTAATTCACGGAAAGTGCCGGCATAGTTTTCAATCAACATTTCAGAAACTGTTTGTCTCAAATCCCAAAGAAACCTTTCAGATATTTCTGTACTCCCAACAATACGACCAGACAATACCGGTAAAAAAAGTAACATATCGTAACCACGACGTTTATGAAACTCTTGCCGCATTTGTGGCGTCCAGTTTTGCGCTCCAGCTTCCCAACTATCAATGTGAACGCTTACCAATGGCTGCCCTTTACCTGTGAACGCTTTATTCTGCTGAATAATCTTTTTCATCAGGTTATCAAAATGCAGTATGGCTGCAGCTTTGCTAAGTTTGTCGCACTCAAGTCCCTTGCCAGCTTTGGGTGCCGGATGGTTTTCCTTCCCAGTAGTTGTATTTCCAAAACGCATCACCAACCACTTGCCCGCAGGGGGCGTCCAGTTAAGTTTTCCTTTCGAATCCATTTTGGAAGTAAGATCAATTACCTGATCACGTGAGATAACCGCATCAGTTGGAGCTTCATCAAAAGTGGCAGTCAATGGATTAAAATTCCGATTAATCAGATTATTTACAGAGGATTTAATATCAACCTGTGGAATGCGCACATCTATTTTCGATGCAGGCATGGCAAGGACAACAATGTCCTTGTAATAATCTTGAACGGACGTTGGTTGTGGTAAAATAATAGGCAAATTTGTTTTTTCAACCACCAGCTCGCTCCAAACAATTTTTTGCATAGACATTTCGGGCGTGATCCATGGTCCGCCACTACCATTCCATCCAGCATCGTTGTTCATGTTTACTTCAAGCCCAAGTCGTTTGGCTTCCTTAAGAGCATGACTTAGCAAATTCATCCACTCGGCCCCGGCAAAATCTACTTTCCCTTTTGGGGTACCCTCATCTACCTCCATAAAAAG